>CANJEU010000043.1 GCA_947473445.1 Fidelibacterota bacterium
GGCCAAGGCGCCCAATAGCAAGCTGATCATGATGCCGCTGGAAGCGAGCGGCATCATCGGCTCCATCGCGGGCATCGCCGAACTCGCCAAGGAAGCCATGACTCCCGGCGGCCGGACGAACCCGCCCCCGCCGTCAAGCGGGCCCACGGCGCCACGTCCGCCCCGGATACCGGTGACGGGTTAGACGATGGAGCAGATCACCGCGTATATCGACGGCGGAAGCCACTGGACGTGGTGGATACTCGCCCTCGTGCTGTTCCTTCTGGAACTCTCCTTACCGGGCGTATTTTTCCTGTGGCTCGGCATCGCCGCGGCCGTCACCGGCCTCGTCGCGCTGGTCGTTACTGATCTTTCCTGGCAAATGGCCGTGAGCATCTTCACCGTGCTGAGCGTGGTGACCGCCATTGCCGGCCGGCGGTTTTGGAAGCCACGCAACATTGCGACCGACGATGCGACGCTCAATCAACGCGGCGTGCATTACATCGGTCAGGTGTTCATTCTGGAGACCGCCATCGAGAACGGCAGCGGCCGCATGAAAGTTGGGGATGGAGCGTGGCTGGTGACGGGCCCTGATCTGCCCGAGGGCGCACGTGTACGCGTCACAGGCGTCAATGGTGCGCGACTGGTCGTAGAGCCCGCGTAAGCAGGGCGAATGCGGGCAATAAAGAGCTGGGCTCCTTGTGAGAGCCCGGCTCTTTCTTCGGGAGCGCTGCTTAGTACGCCGAGCTCGGCGACGGCCGCGGGGCGGCCCGCTCGATATTTTCGGGAACCGCGACGCTGACGGTTTTGGTTTCGCCCGAACGGCCCGGGAATTCCTGGAAGATCGCATCGAGAATGTAGGGCATGACCGGCTCAATCTGGCCGTTGAGGCCGGAGCTGACGGCGCGGCCTTCAAAGACGCGGTCCTTACGCTCGGAGTTATAAGTCGAGCCCCGGAACACGTTCACCTCGACCCGGCGCGTAAAGAGCTGACGGGTTTCAATGTCGTAGTGATCATCCCAGAACGGGTCGTAGCCCATGCCGGCGTAACCGAAGGGGCCGCGGCCCCAGTACGGGCCATAGCCATAACCGAAGCCAAAACCGGCGCGGCCGAAGCCCGAATAGCGCGCGCGGACTTCAGCGCTCGGGCCGTAAACGGCGTAGCGCAAGGTGACGACATAGTCGGCCTGGGTCGGGCCGGCGCTGCCGGTGTACTGCTGCATGCCCATGGCCGACAGCCGCTGATTCATGAGGTCGCCGAACTGCTTGAACGCAAAGCTGGACTGCTGGTCGTCATCGAGCGCGACGATGGCGAAGGTCTTGCCTTGGGGCGATTCGGTGAGGGCGTGATAGCGGGTGACGTCCGAAGTGACGAACTTCTGCGACACGCAGCCGGCGAGCGCCACCAGCGCGACCGCCGCGACTAAGAGCTTCTTGAACATTGGTATCCTTACCTCCTGAAGCCGCGGGCGGTCCCGCTGGACGGGAACTCGATCGCGCGGCACGTGACTTTTCACCCTCAAAGATATGCCTGAATTATGGCACAGGCATGACGCGGCGCAGTGGGGAATTCTGAAACTTTTGCGAACGCGGGCCGAATCGTCAGACCGGCCGCCGGGCGGTGAGCGCCGCGGCGATGGTGCCGTCGTCCAGATAGTCGAGTTCACCGCCGATGGGCATACCGTGGGCGAGGCCTGACACCGTCGTGGTCGTACCCGCGAGGCGCTCGGCGATATAGTGAGCGGTGGTCTGCCCGTCGACAGTTGCGGAGAGGGCGAGAACCACTTCCCTCACCTCGGGCGCTTCGGCGCGCGCCACCAGCCGGTCGATGCGAAGATCGCCGGGGCCGATTCCATCCAAGGGTGAGAGCAGTCCGCCGGTGACATGGTAACGGCCGCGGAAGGCCCCTGTACGCTCCAGCGCCCAGAGGTCGGCCACGTCTTCAACGACGCAAATCAGCGCCGGATCACGGCGCGGATCGCCGCAGATTGTGCACGGATCGATGCTGTCGAAATTGCCGCAGCGTGTGCAGACCTTCACCGCCTCCGAGGCGGCGGCAAGGGTTTGCACCAGCGGATCGAGCAGAGACTCGCGGCGCTTGATGAGCGCGAGCGCGATACGGCGCGCCGAGCGCGGTCCCAAGCCCGGCAGCTTGGACAGCTGACGGATCAGAGCCTCGATTTGCGGGCCGGCCACTGGTTAGAAGGGAAGCTTGAAACCCGGCGGCAATGGCAAGCCACCGGTGAGCTTGCCCATTTCGTCCTGCGTATGACGCTCGACCTTGCCGCGCGCATCGTTGACGGCCGCGACGACGAGATCCTCGAGCACTTCGGCATCTTCGGGTTTGAGCAAGGTGGGATCGATCTTGATGCGCTTAAGTTCGCTGCGGCCATTGAGCGTGGCCTGGACCATCCCTGCGCCGGACGCGCCGGTGATTTCCAGATCGGCAAGCTTCTCCTGCATCTCGGACATACGAGTTTGCATGTCCTGCACTTGCTTCATGATGTTTCCGAGATTTTTCATAACGCCTTTACTTGCTTCCTTATTTTTCCGCGGGCCGGATCGCCTCGACCGTCGCGCCGGGGAACGCCTCAAGAATGGACTTCACCAGCGGATCGGATTTCGCTTCGTTGATTTCCTGCTCATACAGCGGGATCGCGCCGCCGGTGTTCGCCACGCTGACGACCCAACGCTGGCCGGTCCAGGCGGTGAGCAGCTTACCTACTTGGCCTGCAAGATCGGACGGCGCAAGACGGCCCGGTTTGAATTCGATGAGCCCCTGCTCGAACCGCACGAGGTGGACGTTGCGGTGCAGATGCGTCGACAGCACGGCTTCACGCTTGGCAAACAGCAGTTTGACAACTTCGGCGAACGACTGCGGTTGCGGTAGCGCTTCGGCGGTGGGCTGCGGCGCGGCAACGGCGTGCGGGAGGTGATCTGTGGCGATCGCGGCCTGGCCGCCTGAGGACATGACCGGACGCGCCGGCGGACGCGGGACAGATGCGGCAGGTGCGCGCGCGGCGACAGCGCCGCCGCTTTCAAGCGATTTGAGCGCATCGGCGGGCGTGGGCAGTTCGGCCGCATACGCGAGGCGCACAAGCACCATTTCCACGGCCTGCAAGGGCATCGGCGCGGCGCGCGCTTCGCCGAGACCTTTGAGCAGCATCTGCCAGGCGCGCGTGATGACGCCCATGCTGAGGTTTTCCGCCATGACCGCGCCGCGCGTGCGTTCGGTTTCAGCGAGCGCAGGATCATTGGCGCCATCGGGGGCGACCTTGAGGCGGGTCAGCCAATGCACGAGTTCGAGCAAGTCTTGCAGCACGACCACCGGGCTCGCGCCCGCGGCATACTGGCCGGCGAGGATGTCGAGGGCGGTTTTCACATCGCCCTTCATCACACCGTCGAGCAGGTCGAAGACCAGCGCGCGGTCGGCCAGACCAAGCATGTCGCGCACGGCGGTTTCGCCAACGGTTTTGCCGCCGGCTTGAGAAATCGCCTGATCAAGGATGGAAAGACCGTCGCGCGCCGAACCATCGGCGGCGCGGGCGATGAGCGCGAGCGCTCCCTCGTCAACCTGCGCGCCTTCCTTCGCCGAGACTTCAGCGAAAAGTTTCTGCAGCGTCGCGCTTTCGATCCGCCGCAGATCGAAGCGCTGGCAGCGCGACAGCACCGTCACGGGAACTTTTCGGATTTCGGTGGTGGCGAAAATGAACTTCACATGCTCGGGCGGCTCTTCGAGCGTTTTGAGCAAGGCGTTGAACGCCTTGTCCGAGAGCATGTGCACTTCGTCGATGATGTAGATCTTGTAGCGCGCCGAGGTGGGACGGTAGCGCACACCTTCGAGAAGTTCGCGGATATCGTCGATCCCGGTGCGCGAGGCGGCGTCCATCTCGAGCACGTCGACGTGCCGGTCCTCGGCGATTGCCGTGCAATGAACACACACGCCGCAGGGGGTCGGCGATGGGCCGCTTTTCCCGTCGACGCCGATGCAATTAAGGGCGCGCGCGATGAGGCGGGCCGTGGTGGTTTTTCCAACGCCGCGCACGCCGGTGAGCATATAGCCATGGGCAAGGCGCCCGGAGGTGATGGCATTGGTGAGGGTGCGCACCAGCGCGTCTTGGCCGACGAGGGCGCCGAAGGTGGTCGGGCGGTATTTACGGGCGAGGACCTGATATTCCGCAGCGGTTTCCGCGGGAGCTCCAGACGCCGGGCGATCGGTCACGGGCTGGTCCATCGGTTAAGGGAGCTCGCGGTCAAGGGAGCTTGGGGGGTGCGGGGAAAGGGTGAGAGACTGGACGACGACCCGAACCGAAACTCGTTACGGCTGCTTCCTTCCGGACCTGACCGGGTTGGCGAGGGATCCGTCCATCGCCAGCCTCTCGAGGGCCACTATATCAGATGAGAGCGCGCTGAGCGCAAGAGCTAGGGCAGAAACCCTAAAAGCCTTGCAACTTATTCGCGCAGCAGGGTTTTTATGATTGCCAGTCCTGCCCGAACGGCTCAAAAGTCGCTTCCGCCTGGAAGGCCAAAGCCCGTCATTTAAGGTATATTCGCCGGACCCACATGAACGTCGTCAGCCCCGCCCCGCGCCCCAAACCTGTGATCCTTGCCATCCTGGACGGCTGGGGGCATCGGGTCGAGACCACCGACAACGCCATCGCGCTTGCGAATCTGCCCACCTGGACCCGATTGGTGGCGACGTCGCCCCATAGCCTCGTGGAAACCAGCGGACTCGACGTCGGCCTTCCGCCCGGTCAGATGGGCAATTCCGAAGTCGGACATATGAACATCGGCGCCGGCCGCGTGATGATGCAGGACCTGCCGCGGATCGACACCGCCATCGCAAACGGCAGCTTCGCGAGAATCCCCGCGCTGGGCGATTTCATCGCGAAAATGAAAGCCTCGGGCGGCACCGTGCACCTGATCGGCCTCTTGTCGCCGGGCGGGGTGCATTCGCATATGGATCAGATCGCCGCGATCGCTCGCCTGATCGACGGCGCGGGCGTACCAGTTGCGATCCACGCCTTGCTGGACGGCCGCGATACGCCGCCCTCGTCCGGACTGGGATTCATGGACGCGTTCCTGGACCAGATCAAAAGCCTGCCGCGCACCAAGATCGGCACCGTCGGCGGACGGTATTACGGCATGGATCGCGACAAGCGCTGGGACCGGGTCGAGAAGGCCTATGTGGCCATGACCGATGCGAACGCGCCCGTTCACCCCGATGCGCTCAGCGCGATCAAAGCGTCCTATGCCGCGCGCATGACCGACGAGTTCATGTTGCCCGCCGTGATCGGGGATTACACCGGCATGAAGAACGGCGACGGCGTGATGATGGCGAACTTCCGCGCCGACCGCGCCCGGCAGATTCTGACGGCGTTGTTGTGGCCGTCTTTCGACGGCTTCACGCGGCCGCGTGTCATCAGCTTCGCCGCCGCTGCGGGCCTGACGGAATATTCCCAAGCGCACAATAAGGTCATGACCGTCATGTTCCCGGCCGAGAGCGGTTCGCACACGTTGGGACAGGTGGTCAGTGACGCGGGCCTGAAGCAACTGCGGATCGCCGAAACGGAAAAATATGCGCATGTGACGTTCTTTCTGAATGGGGGCGTCGAGCAGGAATTTCCCGGCGAAGAACGCATCATGATCCCCAGCCCGAAAGTCGCGACCTACGATTTGCAGCCGGAAATGAGCGCGCCGGAAGTCACCGACCGCATCGTCGAGGCCATCGAACACGCGCGCGTTGACCTTATCATCGTCAACTACGCCAATGGCGATATGGTGGGGCACACCGGCATTTTACCCGCGGCAATCAAGGCGGCGGAGACCATTGACGCTTGCCTCGCGCGGCTGGAAGCGGCGCTCAAAAAATCAGGCGGCGCCATGCTGATTTGCGCCGACCACGGCAATCTTGAACTGATGCGCGACCCCGCGACGCACGAGCCGCACACGCAGCATACGGTCGGCGTTGTGCCTGCCGTGCTGGTAAACGGCCCGGCGGGTATCGCGGGATTGAAAAACGGACGCCTGGCCGACATCGCGCCGACAATTCTTGACCTCATGAAACTGCAAAAGCCCGCTGAGATGTCGGGCGAGTCCTTGTTGGAGCGCGCCGCCAACACCAATGCACTTGCGAGCCGTGCGAACGCTTAGCTCACAGATCATTCTGCTGACCGCGACGCTGGCGGCGGCGCCGGCATTGGCGCAGACGCCCGACCCCGCGCAGCTGAAAGCGATCGAGCGCGACCTCAAACAAAGCGAAAGCGAAAGTCAGCGGCTGGCGAGCGAGTCCGCCGCGACCGCGCGCGAGATCGAACGCCTGCGCACAGACTCGATCGCTCTCGCCAAGGAAATCCAAGAGCAGGAGTATTCTCTTCTGGTCATGGAAAATAGAATCGGCGAGATGGAGGCCGTGGCGGCGCAGACCAGCACCACCCTTGAGCGCCGCGATGTTCAAATGCGCGAAGCGCTGCTCGCGCTGCAGCGGCTGGCGCTGCATCCGGCCGATGCGCTGACCCTCAATCCGCTTTCACCGGACGACGCGGTGCGGACCGCGATTTTACTGCGCGCGGCGCTTCCCAATATCAAACAGTCGACGACCGCGCTTCAGGCTGAACTTGCCGAACTCTATCGCGTGCGCCGCGCCGTTGAGGAGCAGCGTGAGCAAGCCGCCGGGGTGGCGGCCGCCCTTATCGACAAGCGCAAGCGCATGGAAGCGACGCTGACGCAGCGCGCCGTCCAGCAGGAAAAGATCGCGCTACGGTCTGACGAGGTGATCTCACGCACCAAGAAGCTGACGCAGGAAGCCCAAGACCTGCGCGCCCTGTTCGCCAAACTGGCCGAGGAAAAGGCAAAGAGGGACGAGGCCGAACGCAAGGTGGCCGAGAAGGCCCGCGCGGAAAAAGAGCTGGCCGAAGCAAAGGCCAAGGCGGATGCGGCCAAACTGGAGGCGGCGCAATCTAAGCAGGCGAAAGAGCCTCAGGTTGCAGCCGCGCGCGTCGCTCCGCCCCGCGCCCCCGCCGCACCGGATGAAGTTGCTGTAACCCGCTCGTTCGGAAAGGCCCGCGGAACCCTGCCCTACCCGGTCGCGGGCAGCCTTTCGGCCAAGTTCGGCGAGGCCGCCGACCCCACGGATACCGCAGGATTACGGACAAAAGGCATCACAATCAAAGCTGCGGCGGGATCGCAGGTGATCGCCCCCTTTGACGGCGTTGTGGCGTTCGCGGGCGCCTTTCGCGGCTATGGCCAACTATTGATCATCGAACATAGCGAGGGATATCATACGTTATTGGCTGGTTTAGGACGCATCGATGGTGAAGTCGGCCAGCGCGTATTGGCGGGCGAGCCTGTCGGCGTGATGGCCAATAGCGAGACGGATGGAGCACCTTCCTCCTCGCTCTATGTTGAATTGCGCCGTGACGGCCAGCCCATCAATCCTCTGCCATGGCTCGCTGATCGCACGGGCAAGGTAGTGAGTAGATGAAGCCCTTTCTGATCAACGGCCCCGCTTTTTGCGACCCTCCTTTTAAGAACGGTGTAAAGCCCTATGCGCGTTAAATACATTGCCGCCGCCGCTGCTATCTCGTTCGTCGCCGGCGCCGTGACCGCACCGTTACTGCCGACCTCGGCGGCGGAGAAGTCGAACGCGAAATTCTCGGACGACACATACAAGTACCTTGAGCTGTTCGGGGATGTGTTTGAACGCGTGCGCAAGGACTACGTCGAAGAAGTGACCGACCAGGAGCTTTTGGAATCGGCGATCAACGGCATGCTGACCTCGCTCGATCCGCACTCGGGCTACATGCCCGCGAAGAACTTCCAGGAGATGCAAGAGCAGACCAAGGGCGAGTTCGGCGGCCTGGGCATTGAAGTGACGCTTGAGCAAGGCCTTGTGAAAGTGGTCTCGCCCATCGACGACACGCCGGCCAGCCGCGCGGGCGTGCAGCCGGGCGACTTCATCATCGGCATCGACGGCAAGCCCGCGATCGGCCTGACGCTGCAGGAAGCCGTGGAAAAGATGCGCGGCCCCATCAATACGCCGATCGTCATTACGCTGCGCCGGGCCGAGACAGATCCGTTCGACGTCAAACTCGTGCGCGCCGTGGTGAAAGTGCAGTCGGTGAAGAGCCGCATCGAAGGCGATGTGGGCTACATCGACATCAACCAATTCAATGAAACCACGCAAGTCGGCCTCGACGCGGCGGTGAAATCGCTGAAGGCCAAAATTGGCCCGAAGGTCAAAGGCTATGTGATTGACCTGCGTAACAATCCAGGCGGATTGCTCGATCAAGCGGTGTCGGTCTCCGACACCTTCCTCGATCGCGGCGAAATTGTCTCGACCCGGACTCGCCACAGCGAAGAGACCCAGCGCTATAACGCCAAGCCCGGCGACCTCACCGATGGAAAACCGCTTGTGGTACTGATCAACGACGGGTCGGCCTCGGCCTCCGAAATCGTGGCCGGCGCGCTGCAAGATCACGGCCGCGCCATCCTTCTGGGAACGAAGAGCTTCGGCAAAGGATCAGTGCAGACCATCATTCCGTTAGCCCGCGGCGAAAGCGCCATGCGCCTGACCACGGCGCGCTATTACACGCCGAGCGGCAAGTCGATCCAGGCGACCGGCATCGACCCGGACATTGAAGTAAAGCCGGCGAAGGTCGAGCCGATCGGAACGCCGAGCGCGGGCTTCAGCCGCGCCGAACGGGACCTGCCGGGCGCGCTGCGCAACGAGAAGGAAACCCCCGCCCCGTCGACAACCGCGCCGCCGCCGGCCGGGGCCAAGCCGGCCTCGCCGGCTGTCGCCCCGGATGCATCCAAGCCCTCGGCCGATGGGGCCAAACCCGCCGCCGGCCAGCAGACCGCCGCCGCGAAACCGGTGGAGCCGGAAGACTACCAGTTGCGCCGCGCCCTCGATCTTCTGCAGGGCATCGCGCTCTATCAGAAAGCCGCGGCCACCACGACGCCGACGGTGAATTAGGCGCCTGATTAAGATCGGACCACAGGACGGCCTTCCCGCGAGGGGAGGCCGTTCTTTTTTTCGCCTTCCGGCTGCAGCGCTTTCCCGGTTTAACAGGCTCTTAAGGGACACCCCGCTACAAGATAATCGGGGTATCATATGTGCCGCGCGTCATTGCGCGCGCCCGGAGGAGAGCGATGGGTCTGTTTGACCGGTTCCGCAAAGACACCGTGAACGATCCGTTCGGCGGAGACGGCGACTTCTATGATGAAGAAGAGTCGCGCTTTGCCGGCAAGGGTCCGAAGATCGCGCTGGCCGCGAGCGGCGTGACATTCGCCGCCGTCGTCGGCTTTATCGCGTATGTGCTTTTGTCAGCCCCCGAAACGGAAGTGGCTGCCCCCGTCGTTGGAAGCTTCGCCGACCTTGAGATCGTTGATGAGCCTGCCGACGCCGCGCCGGCGCCGGCCGTAGGGGCTCCCCCGCCCGTCGCCGATGCCACCGCCGCAACCGACCGGTCCGCCGAGCGCCGCCCCTGGCTAACAGCCGCCACGGAGCCGGCCGCCGCGCCGCGCCCTGGCGCCGGTACCAAACCCGCCGCCCCCCCGGCCGCCCCTCCAGCCGCGACCCCAGCAAAGCCGGCGATCGCACCGCCCACGACGACCGCCGCCGTGACGCCGCCCGCTGCATCAGCCCCGCCGGCGACCGCCGCGAAACCCGCCGCCGTCCCGCCCACGGCGGCAAAGCCCGCGACCCCGGCGCCCGTTGAAGCCAAGCCGGCCGCGCCCGCGGCAAAGGAAACCCAAGTTGCCGCCATCCCGCCGGTGGCGGCCCCTGTGGCGCCGCCGGGCGCAAAGCCCGCCGCAACACTGCCCGCCACAACGCCCCCGGCCGCAACGCCGCCGGCCGCTACAGCCAAGCCTGACGCCGCGAAACCCGAACCTGTAAAAACGGAAGCGCCGGCAGCCACCGACGAAGTTCCCAGCCTGATCGCGGGCATCCCCGCGCTGAGTGCGGCGGGTGTCTCGCCCGGCGCGCCGGAACGTTTTGCAGCGAGTGGCGATGCCGGGCCCGCCGTCGCGGGCGGGCGCCCGCGCCTTGTAGATCCGCCGCTGCCGCCCACTGACCGCGTCGCCATCGGCGCGCCGCCGCCCCGGTTCGCAGCCTTGCGCGATATCAAAAAAGAAACACCCGCGGCGCCGTCGGCAACGGCGCCCAAACTCGCGGTGGTCGTTCGCGGGCTCGGCCTCAGCCAATCGGCCACGGAAACGGCCATCATGAAGCTGCCGGCGAACGTGACGCTGGCCTTTAGTCCGTATGCCCGCAATCTCAAGTCCTGGGTCGAGCGCGCCAAAGCACAAGGGCATGAAGTGCTTGTCGAAGTGCCGCTTGAGAGCAAAGCCTATCCCGCGGAAGACCCCGGCCCGCTTGGCCTTTTGACGACACTTGAACTGAAGGACAATACCGAACGCCTCGATGCGATCATCAAGGCGTCATCGGGCGCAACGGGCGTGTTCGATGCCATGGGCACGAAGTTCCGCGAATCCGATCCGCATATCGCCCCGCTGTTCGCCAAATTGAAGGAACAGAACCTGTTCTATGTGCAAGGTTCGCCAGGCATCCGCGTGGGCGAGTCGACCA
>CANJEU010000044.1 GCA_947473445.1 Fidelibacterota bacterium
AATGGGCTTTCCTCCAGATATTCACAAACGTTTCCTGCACGACATCCTCGACGCCAGACTGATCGGCCCCTCGGCGGGCAATGAACGCACGAACGCGGGGCGCGAAGAATTCGAACAGGAGTTTGAACGCGTCCTGATCGCGATCACGCGCAACGGCACCCAAAAGACGCGATAATCGGGCGCCTTCTTCCAAGCGGGGGTCAACGTTCATGCCATCGCATCCTGCGCCATGGCGGCGTCATCCCATGCTAAGGCTACGTCGTACGCCCGCAATTGGATCACCGGGCGGCGCGGATTCTTAATCGGCGCGAGTGATCCAGCCTTTATAACGGCCCGTACAACCTTAAAATCGCGCAATAAAACGGAATGGGAACGCACAGGATGGAACGGACGCGCCGTCAGAAGATTGCTGTGATCGGCACAGGAATCGCTGGGATGTCGGCGGCTTGGCTGCTGAATGAGCGGCATGACATTACCGTATACGAGAAAGGCCCGCGGCTGGGAGGCCATTCGAATACGGTCCAAGCGCAGGGCGCGGCCGGTCCCGTCGCCGTGGACACCGGCTTCATCGTTTACAACACGCTCACCTACCCCAACCTGACCGCCCTGTTCGACCACTTCAGCGTTCCCACAAAACCGTCCGACATGTCGTTCGCCGCCTCGCTCGGGTCCGGGCGCCTTGAGTATGCCGGCACCGATCTCAACGGCCTCTTCGGCCAGCGCCGCAATCTATTCCGGCCGCGTTTCTGGCGGATGATCTCCGATCTCTTACGCTTTTATAAATCCGCCCCGGCCTTTATGGCCCGTCCCGGCAACGACGCCATCAGCCTTGGCGCTTACCTTGCCCAGGAAGGCTACAGCGACGCATTCACCAACGATCACCTGCTCCCCATGGGCGCGGCGATCTGGTCAACGACACCGGCGGAAATGCTCGCCTACCCTGCGCGCGCGTTCATCGGGTTCTTCCAGTCTCATGGTCTTTTGCTCCTGCGCGACCGGCCCGCATGGCGCACGGTGGAGGGCGGCAGCCGCGAATACGTCACCCGTCTCACCGCCTCTTATGCGGACAGAATTCGCCCCCACGGCGTTCGGGCGGTAACCCGCGTGGGCAACGGCGTAATGGTGGCCGATGACTCCGGGGCGAGCGAACATTACGACCACGTTGTCATCGCAGCGCATGCGGACGAAGCCCTGACCATGTTGGCCGATCCGGATGGGCGCGAGCGCGACCTGCTTGGCAAGTGGCGCTACACCCGCAATACCGCTGTGCTCCATTGCGATCAGGCGTTGATGCCGCGCCGGAAGCGGGTGTGGGCGAGTTGGAATTTCATCGATAGCCCGGCGGTGGAAGGTCAGACCAATCTGTGCGTAACCTACTGGATGAACCTTCTGCAGGGCCTGCCTGCCTCGCAGCCCTTCTTCCTGACGCTTAATCCCGTCGTGCCCCCGGCGCGCGAGCGCGTCTTTCATCAGGTTGAGTACACCCATCCCTTCTTCGACGCCGCCGCCCTGCGCTCGCAGGAGGAACTGTGGTCGCTGCAAGGCCGCCGCAATACGTGGTTCTGCGGCAGCTACTTCGGCTACGGTTTCCATGAGGATGCGCTGCAATCGGGCCTCGCGGTGGCCGAACAGCTCGGCGGCGGACGCCGGCCGTGGACCGTGGCCGGCGAAAGCGACAGGATCAGGCTTTCGGCCCCGGCGCAGTGGGACGCTGCGGCATGACCTTCCAGTCCGCCCTCTACGACGGCGATGTTGTGCACGAAAGATTTCGCCCGAAAGCGCACAGCCTGCGCTACCGCGTGTTCTCGGCGCTCATTGATCTCGACGAATTGCCGGCGCTCGACCGCGCCTTCGCATTGTTCGGCTACAATCGCCGCGCGCCGCTGGCCTTTCATGACCGCGACCATGGCGCACGTGACGGCAGCGCGTTGCGGCCATGGGCGGAAGCGCAGATGCGCGAGGCCGGCGTGACGCCCGACGGCGGGCGTATCACGCTGCTGTGCTATCCGCGCATCTTTGGCTACGTGTTCAATCCCTTGAGCGTGTACTTCTGCCACCGCGCCGACGACACGCTCGCCGCCATTCTTTACGAAGTTCACAATACTCACGGCGAACAACATACCTACGCCATACCTGTTGCCGACGCGCCGGGTGTGATTAAGCAACAGGCGCAGAAGAGTTTCTATGTCTCGCCCTTCATCGGACCCGACGCCGTCTACAATTTCCGAATCGTTCCCCCAACCGACGTCGTCAGCGTCGTGATCCGCCAGGAAACTGACGGCCTGCCGCTGATGGCCGCATCATTCCACGGCAAACGCCAAGCGCTGACGTCGGTGGCGCTTGCCAGACATCTTTGGACCTTCCCTTTTATGACCCTCAAAATCATCTCGGCCATCCACTGGGAAGCGGTGAAAATGTGGTGCAAAGGATTTGAAATCTTTCGCCATACGCCGCAGCACATCGAAGAACGCCGCAGCGAGGCCCAGCCATGATCGGCGCCCTGACGCGGGATCGGCATTCCGCGGCCCTGCCCCCCTTTGTTGAAAAGCTCCTCGCCCGCTGGATGAACGGCTGGGTCGGCGGCCGTGTCACGGTCGAATTGCCGCGCGGGCAGCGTCTGGCCTTCGGCGACGGCGGCGGCCCCGAAGCGACGCTCATCATCAAGAAGATCGGCCTTTTGTGGCGCGTCGCCACATCGGGCAGCATCGGCTTCGCTGAAGGCTATATGGCCGGCGAGTGGGAAACACCCGATCTCACCGCGCTGCTCACCATCGCGGCGCGCAACCTGACCACCATTGACGAAACCGGCGGCGAAGGCGTTTGGGGCGCGCGCTTATTTCATCGCCTGATGCATGCCATGCGCGCCAACACGCGCGCCGGCAGCCGGCGCAACATCGCGGCGCACTACGATCTTGGCAATGATTTCTACCGCCTGTGGCTCGACCCCAGCATGACCTATTCAAGCGCGATTTTCGAATCGCGCACCGAAAGTCTGTCGGTGGCCCAGGACCGAAAGTACCGGCGCCTTGCCGGTCTCCTCAACCTGAGCAACGGCGATCATGTGCTCGAGATCGGCTGCGGCTGGGGCGGATTTGCTGAAGTCGCCGCCCGCGACTTCGGCTGCCGCGTCACCGCTCTGACCGTCTCGCAGGCGCAAGCGGAGTTCGCGCGCGCACGTATGGACCGTCTTGGCCTTTCGTCGAAGGTGGAGATCCGTCTTCAGGATTACCGCGACATCAACGAGCGCTTCGACGCCGTCGCGTCGGTCGAGATGTTCGAGGCCGTGGGCGCCGAGAATTGGCGCACCTATTTCGCAAGTTTGCGACGCGCGCTACGACCCGGCGGACGCGCGGCGATCCAAACCATCACCATCGCGGACAAGAATTTTGATCTTTACCGGCGCTCGGCCGATTTCATCCAGAAGTACATCTTCCCCGGCGGTGTTTTGCCAAGCCCCACCGCGTTTCGCGGCGCGGCAGCGGCGGAAAATCTATCGATCGGCGACGAATATTTCTTCGGCGCGGGTTATGCCGAGACGGTGCGCCGCTGGGCGACGGTCTTCAATAAGGAATGGCCGGCCATCGCACAGCTCGGCTTCGACGAACGATTCAGCCGGATGTGGAATTACTATTTGAGCTATTGCGAAGCCGGATTCCTGACCAAGCATATCGACGTCGCCCAGTTTCAACTTGTCCGGGGGCGCGACAGTTAGTCCTGTTTGGGACGCATCCGCCGGCTGAGCGCGAAGAACAGCGCGTTCGGCAGAATACGGAGCGTTTTCATGATCAGGGCGAAGAGCGGCGGGAACGCGATTTCGAACTTACCGGCGGCGAGCCCGCGGACGATATAGTCCGCCGCCGCGTCCGCGTCGATCAGGAACGGCATGGGAAATGCGTTCTTGTCGGTGAGCGGCGTTTTCACAAACCCCGGACAGATGACACTGACCGCAACCCCGTGGGGCTCGAGTTCGGTCTTCATCGATTCGCACATGTTGATGAGCGCGGCTTTGGTTGCGCCATAGGCGGCGGCCGCGGGCAGACCCCGGTAACCCGCCACGGAAGACACGACGGCGATATGGCCACGGCGCCGTGCGACAAAGACCGGCATGATGGCGGACAGGCCATGCACGACGCCCATGACGTTGACCTCGAATTGGGCGCGGAAGGATCCTGGATTGAAGGGCGCCACATCGGTCGGCACGTAGGTTCCGGCGTTTAGCACCACGAGGTCGAGGGCCCCAAGCCGGCGCTCGATTTCGCCCACAACGGCCTGCGTGGCCGGCAGGTCGGTGACGTCGAGCGCGAAGGGATGTACCGCGCCCGCTGGCGCGCTGGCGGCAAGCTCATCAAGGTCAGAGGCCGTGCGCGCACTGGCGGCAACCATCCACCCGTCGCGGGCGAGGCGAAGGGCAAGCGCGCGGCCGATGCCCTTCCCGGCGCCGGTGATCCAGGCGATGCGCGGCTTATTCTTGGAGGCAGGCCCCGTCATGACACGGCGTCCGGGCCTTGGCAGCGGCGGCACACATATTCGATCATCGAACCGTCGCGTCCCTTGAAGCGCATCTTCACCCAGCGGCCGTCATCGTCATACCAGAGCTCGGCCAGCAGATCGCCCGTATAACGATAATAGGTCGCCGGCACTTGCCCGCGTTCGGTTGCGACATATTCGCGGGCGCCGGGCTCAATGATGACGTTATTGACCTTGCCCGTCAGCGTATTGAGCACGCGCCGCTGGGGAAGCACACCGGGATTCCAATGTTCCGTTGGATACAAGGGCGCCGCAGCCGTGAAGGCGGCATTATTGAGGGTCCCTGAAAGGGCGTCGCCCTCGACAGCGGCGGTCAGCTGGGTGCGTTTGCCATTGTCATCGACGTCAACCGTAAGCTGACTCAATTGGCCATCTTCCCAGCGTGCATCGGAATCATAGCGGTAGCGGAACGCCTTGAAGATGAGCACGTCGATCGCGATCCTCACCTCGCTCCGGGTTTCAATCGCCTCGCCCGCGCGGCGGAAGGACACCACATGAGACCCGACGGTGCGGCCCTTGCGAACGATATCAAAGCGGACTTCCTCGCCGTAGAGGTCGAGCGGATCCGCCTCCGCGTGGGCGCCTGCGCTCCACAGTTGGCCGGCGATCAGAAAGGCAGCCAGGAAACGAATAAACCGCAAAATTCTTGTCCTTGCTGTGACTACTCCTTCTCATACGTAGCCAAAGGGCGTGATAGATCACTCTGTCCAAGTGATCCAACCTGCGGCCCCTACCGTAGAGTCCCTATAACCACCAGGAGAACGCCAATGGCCCCCCTCGCAATCGCCTATGTGTCCGGACTGGTGATTTTCGTGGTCGTCGATCTCGCCTGGCTCTCTTTCATAGCCCCGCGCTTCTACCGTCCGATCATGGGCGACATCATGGCGACCGAGGTCAACCTGAAGGCCGCGGCGGTCTTCTACCTGGCTTACCCGCTCGGGCTGGTTTATTTCGCCATCGCTCCGGCTTTGAAGTCGGGCAACCTTCAGGAGGCCGCGGTCAAGGGCGCCCTGCTCGGACTTTTTGCCTACGGCACCTACGATCTGACCAACCAGGCAACCCTGCGCAATTGGACGACCGCGCTGACGGCCGCCGACATGGCCTGGGGCACCATCGTGAGTGGGATTACCGCGGTGGGCGCGACCTGGATCGTGACCAAGTTCGGCTAAAGCGCTCTAGCGCTCGATGCGCGAGACCTTCGAGCCTTCGATGGAGACGCCGGCCATCAAGCCCTGCTGGCCGAAGATGAAGGCATAAGCGTCATCCTGAAGCGTGGTGGACGACAGGTTCTTGGCAACGCCTTCGTTGACGACAACCACCGTCGGGCCGACGCCGATTTCCCAGCCTTTTGATTCACGCAGGAACTTCACGGCGGAATCGTTCATCAGGAAGACGATGTAGCCGTACGTCTGCGCGCCGATCTGCAGGCCAAAGGAGCCCGAGACGGAATTGTAATAGCCGGTGCTCTTACCGCCCTCGCGCAGCACGCCTTCGCCGTAGCTGCCGCCGAACCCAAGGCCCGCTTTGACGATATTGGGGAAGATCAGCACCGCGCGCGCCTTGGTGGCGATGGCCGAGGCAATCTCGTGATTCTTGGTGAGGGTGGCGAGAGCTTGGTCGGCATCCTTATTGATGTTCGCGGCGGACGCGGCCTGGGCAGCCGGCGCGGCGATGGCCGTAAGACCGATAGCGCCCAGGGCGATGGCGAACGTGTACGCAAGAAAGGTGCGGCGCAGAAGTGTCATGTCGGTTCCCCTCTCAAAGGTCGCACCCACTATACAGGCGGGGCTTTCTAGGAACGAGCGAAGAAGCCGGCTGGTTGCGCTATCCGGCAGCGCCGAGGGTCAGCTCGTATGTAATCCCATACTCCGATTTTCCCTCGGGCCCCCGCTGGGAGCTAAAGTACAGGCGCTTCCCATCGGGGCTGAACGCTGGACCGGTGACTTCCGAATTCCCTTGCTCGTGCAGGGTGACGAGGGCCATGGGCTTATAGTCGGCTGCGGCTAATGCAACGATCTGCATATCCCCGCCGTCCTCGGCGATGAGCAGTTCGCCGTTAGGACTGACCTCGATATTGTCCACGCCCCGTAGGATCGGCACGGGCGACTTAGCGGCGTCATAAATGATTGCGAGTTCGCCGGTGCTGATCGTGAGACCCCAGACGCGATTGTCGCCTTTGGTGGTGAAGAAGACTTTGCCGGCGGTGTAGACGATGCCTTCGCCGCCCTTGAACAGCGCCGCACCGGCGACCTGTTTACGCAGCGGACTCGATACGCCGGAGGGATCGGGGACAGGCGCCCACGTCAGACGATTGTTCTCAAGCAGGGCCACCTCAAGCCGGCCATTGATGAGATCGCCGATGGCGACCGGCACGAAACGATAGAAGCAACCGTCGGGCCGGTCTTCGGTGAGATAGACGATGCCCGTTGCCGGATCGATGGCGGCGGCTTCGTGATTAAAGGCCCCGAGCGCAGGGCGCACGATGGACGCTTTGATACCGAACGGATCGCATTCGTGCACCAGACCGACGTCCTGGTCTTCCTCGCAGGACAGCCACGTGCCCCAGGGCGTCTTACCGCCGGCGCAGTTATTCGAGGTGCCCTGCAATATGGGATAACTGTCCGCGAGCTGGCCATTTGCATCGAAGCGCAGCGCGCCGGTGCCGCCGCGTTTGCGCGAGACTTCGCAGTTTGACACATAGACCCAGCCGCCGTCGGGGGAGCCGAAACATGCGCCGCCATCGGGAGCCGCATGCCAGGGGTACTTGCCGCCCGCGAGCGCGGGCTGGCCCGAACGCGCGACGATGCGCAAGGATGTGCCTTGCGGGATGGTCGCCTTCAGCGCCGTATCAAAAGTGGTGGGCACATCCGCCCGCGCGGGCGACAGACGCGCAAAGGGCGCCGCGGCGGCGGCGGCGAAAACATTGCGGACAAAGTTGCGGCGACAAATCATGGATCGGTTCCGGTCACAAAAGGTACCGCATCTTAGCGATTTCGTCCGGACCGGTCTGCGACAAGTTAGAGATATCGTGCGGCCGGCTAAAGCGTTTCCGGGACCGTTTCAGCTATGGATTCGGCCACGACCTCGCGCCCGCGTGTAACCCAAGCGGCCAATCCCAGGGCGAACCACAAAATGGCCCCGGCCAGCAGGAACGGTGCGCCAGGGATCGGCGTTACCCGCTCGGGCGCGATAGCAAACGCGAAGACCTGGGTGAAGATGATCGGACCCAGCATGCCGGTCACACCGGTGATGCTGGACGTCGCGCCTTGCAGCGCCCCTTGCTGCGCGGGCGACACCAGTTTTGTCATCAGTCCTTGCAGCGCAGGCGCGTGAAGGCTGGTGAGCGCGGCGAAGGGCACGGCGAACCAGAACATGAGGCCGGTATCGGCAAAGGCGTAAAGGGTCACGCCGACAGCCCCGCTGAACAGACCGGCGAGCAGCGCGGTGCGTTCGCCGAAGCGCTTCACGACCGGCTTCACCAATCCGCCCATGACGATGATATTGCATGCGCCGACCCCGGCCAGCACGAGCCCGACCTGCATCTCGCTCCAGCCATAGCGATAGCCCGCATAGAGCACGAAGATGCTGGGAAAGACATTGTGCATCAGGGTCATGCAGAAGTGGATCGCGGCCAACCCGGTGAGCCGCGCATGCGAACGCAACAGAATGAGCGCGCCGACAGGATTGGCGCGGCGCCAGTTGAAGACCTTCGTGCGATTTTCGACGGCAAGCGATTCAGGCAGCACGAAGAGGCCATAGAGCGCATTGGCCAAGGCGCAGGCGGCCGCGAGGAAAAACGGCAGGCGCAGATCGATACTGCCAAGGATACCGCCTAGAGCGGGGCCGAGAATAAATCCTAATCCGAACGCAGCGCCCAACATGCCGAAAGCGCCCGCGCGCTTTTCAGGCGTGGTGACATCGGCGATCTAGGCGCTCGAGGTTGAGAAGCTGGCCATGGTGAGGCCCGAGATCAAGCGCCCGAGCCAGAGCCACCACAGGTTCGGCGCCAGCGCCATCAGGAGAAAATCCAAGCCTAGTCCCGTACAGGAAATCAGCAGCACGGGCCGGCGGCCGAAGCGGTCCGAAAGCATGCCCGCCATGGGCGAGAACAGGAACTGCATGAGCGCCCAGCTGGCGGCGAATACGCCGATGAGGCTGGCGGCGCTCGCGGTGCTGCCGGTGAACTGTTCGACCAGCTTGGGGAACACCGGGATGATCATGCCGAACGACAGAACGTCCAGCACAACGAACGCATAGATGAACGCCAGCGCGCGTTTAGGCGCGCCGGCGTGCGGCGTTTTCGTTGCGGAATCCCCAGCCAACATGGCCGGGACAATACACGGGCGAGTGTGGCGTTTCAGCGGCGAATTTGGTGGCCCACCGCCGTCATGCTGGGCGTAGCCCAGGATGACCAAAAAGGAAGGGCTACTTCAGCGTCGCCGCGATCTTGCGGAGTTCCGCGGCACTATGCGCCCCGCCCAGCGGCTCGCCGGGC
Source organism: Fidelibacterota bacterium (assembly GCA_947473445.1). Classification (GTDB taxonomy): domain Bacteria; phylum Pseudomonadota; class Alphaproteobacteria; order Rhodospirillales; family Rhodospirillaceae; genus SHVO01. Next base: position 9,023 of record CANJEU010000044.1, read on the forward strand.
AGAAGATGGCGCCCGAACGCCAGCGATCCCACAACGACCGGTTCGAACCCGACGCCGCGGATCAGGGTGGCGGCAATCTCCAGCGCTTGGTTGTCGTCGCCGGCGATGGGCACGCCCACCCTCTCGCTGCGCTTGGAAAACTCGACCAAGCCCGCGAAGTTCAGCGCGTTGAACGCGCGCACGAGTTTCGTGCCCGGCATAAGGCCGGCGAGGAAAGTGCCGGGTCCCTCGGCCCGCGCCTTTTCACCAATGGCGCCGTCGCGCGGCAGGATCGGGTTGCTGACGTCGAGCACCAGAGGCTTCTTCGCAAGCGCCGCGCCGTGGGCCTTGGCGATCTCGGGCATGGCGCCGTACGGCACCAGGAGAAAGACGACCTCGCCGAAAGCCACAGCCTCGGCCACGGTGCCGGCTTTCGCATTGGGGCCGAGCGCGGCGGTCATGTCCTTGAGTTCGTCAGGATTGCGCGACGAGAACATCACCTCGTGGCCGGCTTTGACGAACAAGGCGCCGAGCGCGCTGCCCATGCGACCGGCGCCGATGGTGCCGATGCGCAGCGGGGCGGCCCCGGCTTGGGCCGAGAATGAAAACGCAAAGCCAAGCGCAATGGCTGTACGGCGGGTCAGTTGGATGGTCATGCGTGTTTACTCCGCGGCCACGGCGCGCAGGCGCGCGGTGAGGTGAGGATCGACAACGCCGGCGGCGTCAATCGCAACGCCATAACGTTCGCGGGCCGCGCCGATACTGACGATACCGTCTTTCACATCGCGCGCGACGAGCGCGGCGTCGCGCCGGCGCGGATCGCCCCATCCGCCGCCCCCGGCGGACGACACAGTGAACTTGGGATTGATAAGGGCGCGCTTGCCGAATTGCGGCAGGTCATTGACCAGCTTGCCGTCGCTTTCGATAGCGACCGAACAGCCGAGGCCATCGCCGCCGCCATTGACGCCGTAAGCGGCGGCATAGGTGAGGCCTTCGCTGCGGAAGGATTGCATGATCTCGCCGTCAACTTCGGCTTCGTAGTCGACCCCTGCCCCGCCGCGGCGTTCGCCCGCGCCGGCGCTGTCGGTACGCAGTTCCTGGCGGGTGATGCGCATCGGGAAGAGGCGCTCGTAGGCCTCGACGTTAGGAATGGTCAGGCCGCCAAGGGCGCCGATAAGTCCGATCTGGTGGAAGCCGTCGCGCTCGGCCACCGCGCCCGCCGCCGACAGGCAATTCCAGTGATACAGCACGTAAGGTTCGCCAGCGGCGTTCTTGCCGGTGGAAATGCCGTGAACGGTTTTGCCCCATCCCGCGCAGGCGCGCGACGGATCGGCTTTCGCCAGCGCCTTCCAGATCGAATGGATAATCTCGTGCCCCATATACATGGTGCTCATGGTCTGCGGGGCGGGCGCCTCGGGATTGACCAGCGACCCCTTG
>CANJEU010000045.1 GCA_947473445.1 Fidelibacterota bacterium
CTGGGTCAGCCCAGAGGCGCGCGTCGCCCCGTCCATCGCGGCATCGAGGTACTGCGTGACATTCATATCGCCGCGTCCAAGACGGCGCTGGGTGAGATTGAGCCCGCCGATGACGACGGCCAGCATATTGTTGAAGTCGTGCGCAATGCCCCCGGTCAGCTGTCCGATGGCCTCCATCTTTTGCGCCTGACGCAACTGGTCCTCCGCGCGGGTACGCTCGGCCACTTCATCGGCGATGCGCTGTTCGAGCGTTGCGTTAAGAGTTTCAAGCTGCTTGAACAGCCGGGCGTTGTCGATGGCCGTAGCAGCCTGCCCGGAGATACCGAGAAGCAGGGTTTCGTGTTCAGGCTTGAACACACCAATCTCTTTATGGCCGAAGAATAATCCACCCAGCACTTCGCCCGAACGCGAAGCGACCGGCACGGCGAGGTACGAACGCACCGGCAGATTCTCCTCGCGCAAGCCATAACGCGGGTCGGTGCGCAAATCGTCGGACCGGACGACGCCCTCCCCCGCGAAGGTTGGCGCGAACATCTTGGTTGCCTGCGGCATCGGGATTGTTTCGAAAACCGAGCGCGGCGCATCCGACACGGCGGCACGCATACAGATCGCGCCCTGCTCATCGAGGATATTGTGGAAGAACGTCCCGAATTGCGCACCGGTCAAATCCACACACGTCCCGACGATCGCTTGGACGATCTTATCGACATCGAGCTCGGCGGCGATGGCTGCGCCGACAGTGTTTATCACCTCCAGGCGCTGTTTTTCCTGGCGCAACGCGCTTTCAGCACGGGAGCGTTCGGTGACGTCCGCCGCCGACGTGAAAATTCCCGTCACCGCACCGGCGGCGCTTCGCATCGGCTGGTAGATGAAGTCAACAATGCGTGTCTCGCGTCGGCCATCACGATCGAGTTCGACAGCGACGTTGCGGCCGCGGTAGGGCTCGCCCGTGCGATACACCTTGTCCAACAGCGCCGTGAAGCCTTGCGCGACAACTTCGGGCAGTGCTTCGGCCACCGGCAGTCCCACGATGTCCGGACCGCGTCCGACAAGCTCAAGATAGGCGCCGTTGGCGATCTCGAAGACATGGTTGGGTCCGTGGAGGACGCAGATCGCCCCGGGGGCCTGGGCAAAAATTTCTCTGAGCCGCTCGGTCTGCGCCTCACGGGCGCGCGCCGCCATAACCAATTCCGTCGTCTCGCGCCCCTGATTGAACACACCCGACACGTTTCCGGTTTCGTCCATGATCGGCGTGATGCTGTAGTCCCAATAGGTCTCGCGCGCCTTTCCCTCCCGTTCCATGGGAAGCAATTGATCGGCCGTAGAAAAACCTTCGGCGTTAGCGATGACGGCCGCGAATTGCGGACCGACCACATCCCAGATGTCCGGCCACACTTCACGGCCGGCGCGTCCCAGCGCCCAGGGATGGCGTTCGGCGGGGATATGAGACCAAGCGTCGTTGTAGAGAACGTGGAGATCCGGCCCCCAATAGATGGCGGTCGGAAAACTCGAGTTGAGGCAAATTCCCAGCGCGACATGCAAGGCCGGGGGCCATGTCTCGGGCGCGCCTAAGGGATGAGATGCCCAATCGAACGCGCGAATGCGTTCGCCCATTTCCCCGCCGCCCTGCGGAAGAGCTCCTATCATTTTTTGTTCGCGCGCCAATAATTTTCCCCGCAGTTGTGAGGGGAAAAAATCACCGCCGTGTCGGGATCGTCAACAGCGGAGTGTCCGGGATGGGGATAATTCTCACGATCGCTCACAAAAACGCGTAACGCGCGAATTGCCATCCCAGATGATCAAGAGGCAGCGCGCCACGATGACTGATTTCTTTCAGCACGAACCCTGAACGCACTTCAGCTACGCCGGGTAGGGAGATCAATTTCTTGGTCGTGAATTCCGAATAGGCCTCGAGGTCGACCGCGACCACGTCCAGCAAATAATCATGCGACCCGGTCATCAGGTAACAGGCGATGACTTCGGGCAGGCGCTTCACGCGGGTGATGAACTTTTCCGCCGCGCTCTCGGACTGTCGCTCGAGTTTCAGCTCGACGAAAGCGCGGATGCCAAGGCCGATGGCGCGGCGGTCGATGATCGCCGCGTAGCCCTGAATGACACCCTGTTCCTCAAGCGCACGCACACGCCGCAAGCACGGTGACGGTGAAAGGCCCACCTTCTTGGCGAGTTCAAGATTGGAGAGGCCGCCATTCTGCTGAAGCGCGGCAAGAATCTTGAGATCAAAGGTATCGAGAGCCATTGCCCCCTCCGATTGCGTAAAACCATCTTCTAGCGCAATTAGATAGCTCTACGGCGCTAAAAGCGCTGATCTTAGCAACAATAGTGCGGACGATCAGCGCTATTGTTGTTGAAATCGCCCTTTTCTGTGGAGGCTCCATGCTCGCGCGTACCGATCAGTCACTCATTTCCACCGCCAATCCCATGGGGACCGACGGGTTCGAGTTCGTCGAATATACCGCGCCGGACCCCAAGCTGCTGGGGAAGGTTTTCGAGGACTTGGGTTTCGCCAAGGTCGCCAAGCACCGGTCGAAAGACGTGACCCTCTATCGTCAGGGCAACATCAACTTCATCGTCAACGCCGAGCCCAAGAGCCGGGCGCAGCGCTTTGCGCGCGAGCACGGCCCTAGCGCGTGTGCGCTTGCTTTCCGTGTTGAGGACGCGGCTTACGCCCATAAGCGCGCGGTCGAGCTCGGCGCCGCGGACGTGCCGAGTTCGGCCGGCCCTATGGAGCTCAATATCCCCGCCATCGAGGGCATCGGCGGCTGTCAGGTCTATTTCGTCGATCGCTATAAAAAGGGCTCGATCTATGACGTCGACTTCGTGTTCGAGGACGGAGTCGCCGCCCATCCGGTGGGCGCGGGCCTGACCGAGATCGATCACCTGACCAACAATGTCTATAAGGGTCGCATGGACTTCTGGGCGGAGTGGTACGAACGCCTCTTCAATTTCCGCGAGATCCGATATTTCGACATTGAAGGCAAACACACGGCGCTCAAGTCCCGCGCTCTGACCGCGCCTTGTGGCAAGATCAAAATCCCCATCAATGAGTCGATCGACGACGCTAGCCAGATCGAGGAGTATTTGCGGGCCTATCGCGGTGAAGGCATTCAGCATATCGCCCTTTCGACGGATGATATTCTGGCGACCTACGACAATCTGAAGGCCCGGGGCGTACGGTTCATGGCCCCGCCGCCGGACAGCTATTACGACATGGTGGAAAGCCGCCTGCCCAAACACGGTGAGGACGTCTCCCAACTTAAACAACGCGGCATCCTGATGGACGGCACCACCGAAGGCGGTCCACGCCTGTTGCTTCAGATCTTCACCGACACCATGATCGGGCCGATCTTCTTCGAGATCATTCAGCGCAAGGGCGATGACGGCTTTGGCGAGGGCAACTTCAAGGCCCTGTTCGAATCCATCGAAGAAGATCAAATCCGCCGCGGCGTATTGCAGACGACGAAATAGCGAGGCCTGATCGATGACGATGCTCAAAGGCATTCACCACGTGGCGTACCGCTGCAAGGACGCCAAAGAGACAGTGGATTTCTACCGCGGTCTGCTCGACATGGATTTCACGGTCGCGTTCGCCGAGGACCATGTGCCGTCCACCGGCGCGTACGATCCCTACTTCCATGCGTTCCTCGACGCCGGGAACGGCAATGTTCTGGCGTTCTTCGAACTGCCCGAGCAGAAGGCTATGGGCCGCGACACAAACACGCCCGAGTGGGTCCAGCATATCGCCTTCAAGGTCGACAGCCTCGACACCTTGCTCGCGGTGAAGGCAAAAGCTGAGGGTAAGGGCATTTCGGTGCTGGGTCCGACCGACCACGGCGTTTTCAAATCGATCTACTTCTTCGACCCTAACGGCCACCGCGTCGAGCTCGCGGTAGACACCGGTACGCCCGCGGAACACGCGGAACTCAAGCGCGTTGCCGACGCGATGCTCGAAGAATGGAGCCGCACCAAGAAGGCGCCGCAACACGCCGCCTGGGTGCACGAAAAAGCCCGGAAGGCCATGCAGCAATGAAACTCGCTTCCCTGAAACACGGCCGCGACGGGCGGCTCGCAATCGTCTCGCGCGACCTTACCTCGTACCTCGACGCCAGCGCCCTTTACCCGACGCTTCAGGCCGCGCTTGATGACTGGGAGGCCGCGGAACCCAAACTGCGCAGCCTTGCCGAGGCTCTTGAAGCCGGCACCGTGACGCGTAAACCCTTCGACGAGACGACGGTGGCGGCGCCGCTTCCGCGCGCCTATCACTGGGTGGATGGCAGCGCTTATCTGGTGCACGTCGAACTCGTGCGCAAAGCGCGCGGCGCGGAAGTGCCCGAGACTTTCTACTCCGATCCCCTCGTTTATCAGGGCGGCAGCGACGATCTGCTCGGCGCGCGCGATCCCATTCTGGCGATCTCGGAAGACATGGGCATCGACCTCGAAGCCGAAGTCGCGGTGGTGACCGACGACGTCCCCATGGGCACCACGGCGGCGGACGCGGGCAAACACATCAAGCTCGTCATGCTGGTCAACGACGTAACCTTGCGGAATGTCATTCCGCCCGAACTCGCCAAGGGTTTTGGCTTCTACCAAGGAAAACCATCAACGGCCTTCTCGCCGGTCGCGGTGACGCCGGACGAACTCGGTGCGGCCTGGGACGGCGGCAAACTGTCGCTTCCGCTGATCAGTCAGGTGCGTGGCCAGCCGTTTGGCCGTCCGAATGCGGGCGTCGATCTTACCTTCGATTTCCGTCAACTGATCGCCCATGTGGCGCGCACCCGCAAACTCGGCGCGGGCACGATCATCGGCTCGGGCACGGTCGCCAACCGCAATCACGAAGAAGTGGGCTCCTCGTGCCTTGCCGAGCGGCGGTGCATCGAGACGATCCGCGACGGCAAGGCGAGTACGCCTTTCCTGAAGTTCGGCGATACCGTGCGAATCGAAATGATGGACGCGGCGGGCAAGTCGATCTTCGGCGCCATCGACCAGACGGTTAAACCCTATGCTTGAGCTATATGACTATCAGCGCTCGTCGGCGGCCTATCGGGTGCGTATCGCACTGGCGCTGAAAGGCCTCGACGCCGCCAAGCGTGAGGTACATCTGGTCAATGACGGCGGACAGCAGCACGGCGCAGCCTATAAAGCGGTGAATCCGCAAGGGCTGGTCCCGAGCCTTTCCATCGACGGCGCGACGCTGACGCAGTCGGTTGCCATCATCGAATATCTCGATGAGCGCTACCCCGAGTCGGCTCTGCTTCCGAAAGACCTGACGCACCGCGCTTATGTGCGCGCGATGGTCCTGGCGGTGGCCGCGGACATCCATCCCATCCAGAACCTGCGAGTGCTCAATTATCTGCGCAAGGACCTCGCCCAGCCCGAGGAGAATGTGATGGCCTGGGCGCGCCATTGGATCGAGACCGGGCTGGCCGGACTTGAAACCCTGGTCGCGCGTAGCCCCGTGCAGGGCGCTTACTGCTTCGGCGATGCCGTAACGATCGCCGATATTTGCCTCGCGCCGCAGATGGTCAACGCGCGGCGGTTCAAAGCCAACTTATCGGGCGTGCCGCGCCTTGCCGAGATCGATGCACGCCTGCGCACCCTGCCCGCTTTCGCAAGCAGCACCTCGGAAATCGCCGCGTAAAGTTATTCCGCCGGCGCTGGAACGATGGGCTTCTTTCGGAGCGAGCCCACCCAGTCCTCAAAGCGCGCGATATAGACGAATACCACCGGAACCACGAGCAGGCTCAAGGCCGTCGAGGTGATGAGCCCGCCGATGACGGCGATGGCCATGGGCCGTCGGAAGCTTGAGTCCGCGCCGAGGCCGAGCGCGATGGGCACCATCCCGGCGATCATCGCGACCGTGGTCATGACGATCGGGCGGGCGCGTTTCCGGCAGGCTTCAAGAAGCGCCGCATGCACGGAAAGGCCGTGGTCCTTCACGCCCATGACCGCGTAGTCGACCAGCAGGATCGAGTTCTTGGTGACGATTCCCATCAGCGTCACGAGCCCGATCATGGCCGGGAGGCCAAGCTCGGTGCGCGAGATGAGCAGGGCGAGGAACGCCCCGCCGGCGCATAACGGTATGGCCGAGAGGATCGTAATCGGCTGCAGGAAATCGCGGAAGAGCAGCACGAGCACGCAGAAGATACAGACGAAGCCGATGATCATGGCGAGGCCGAATCCGCGGAAGAGCTCGCTGACAAATTCGGCGTCCCCGGTGCGGATCACGCGGACACTGTCCGGCAGGCCGGCAATGGCTTGCGACTTGTTCGCCGCTTCGAGGGCCGCGCCCAGCGGCATGCCGTTGAGATCGGCCGTGACGTTGACATAGCGCGAGCGGTCGTAGCGGTCGATCTGGATCGGGCCGTTTTCGAGGGTGATTTCGGCGACGCTGGAGAGCGGCACGAGGCCGTTTCGGGCGGGCACGCGCAGGTTCGAGATGGTGTTCATATCCGTGCGCGCTTCGTCGGGCATACGCACGCGGATGTAAATCTGACGCGTATCGAGATTGAGCTTGGCGACTTGCGGATCGAAGTCGCCGGAGGTGGCGATACGCAAAGTCTCGCCGATGGCGGCCGTGGTCACGCCGCGCTCAGCCGCAGCTTGGAGATTGGGGCGCACCACAATCTCGGGACGCTCGAGGTTCGCGGTGGAATTGACGTTCGAGATCGAACCGATGATCCGCAACTCGCGTTCGAGTGTGCGGGTGCTGGCCATAAGCGCATTGCGGTCGGCGCTGGTGAGGGTCAGCTGGAGTTTCTCGCCCTGCCCGCCGAAACCGATATCGAATTTCGCGCCCGGCACTTGGAGGAGCGCGGTGCGCATTTGCCGTTCGATTTCCTTTTGAACGGGACGTTCGCCGCGCGGACCGAGGACAACGAGAACGCCGCCGCGACGCACTTCGCCGCTACCGGTGCCAAAGGTGCCCGCGCCAATGACGGCGAAGGTATCCTTGACCCCGGGGATCTGGGTGACCACGGCGCGGACCTGTTCGGTGGTTTCGAGCGTACGCGCGAGGTTGCTGCCTGGAGGCAGCTCGACCCGGATATTGGTCATGCCCGCATCGCCCTGCGGAATGAAGCCGGACGGAATAAACGGCACTAGCGAGATCGATGCGACAAAGAAGATAAGCGCGCCGATCATGGTGGACTTGCGATGCGTGAGGCACCACTCCACCGCATGGATGTAGCGCCGCATCACGGGGCCAAGGGTCTCTTCGGGGATGTGGCGAGCCTTAAGGAATCGCGCCGCCAACATAGGGGTAATCATACGCGCGACCAGCAGGGAGGCGAGCACCGCGATCACCACCGTCCAGCCGAACTGCTGGAAGATGAGACCGGGAATTCCGCTCATGAGGGCGGTGGGCAGGAAGACAACCACGAGCGTCATGGTGGTGGCGATGACCGCGAGCGCGATTTCGTTCACCGCATCGGCGGTCGCCTCCTTCACGGGTTTGCCCATGTTTATATGTCGTTCGACGTTCTCGATTTCCACGATGGCATCGTCGACAAGGATCCCGACGATCACCGCGAGAGCCAGGAGCGTGATCGTATTGAGCGAATAGCCAAGCCACTGCATCGCGGCAAAGGCGGGGAGGATCGACAGCGGCAGGGCGGTTGCAGAAATCAGCGTCGCGCGCCAATCGCGCAGGAACAGCCACACGACGATTACGGCAAGGATCGCGCCCTCAAATAGCAAGTCGAGCGAGCCCTCATACTGGGCAACGGTGAACTCGGTGTTGTCGAAGATCTTCACCGCGGTGAGGGTGGGATCGGCCGCAGTAAGTGCCTCCAACGCCTGCTTTACGCCGCGGGACATGGTCACTTCATCAGCGCCACGCGAGCGGTAGACGCGGAAACCCACGGCTTCCTTGCCATTGAGACGCGCGGCTTGCGTCCGCTCGCCGGTCCCGTCCGTGACGGTCGCGATTTCGTCGAGACGGACATTCTTGCCATTCGGAAGCACGATAGGCAGCGCCGCGAGTTCGGCGGCCTGGCGGGCCAGCGCGATGGTGCGCACCGCCTGTTCGCCGCCGCTGATCTGGGCGCGGCCGCCCGATGATTCCTGCTGGACCTGACGCAGAGCGCGGGAGACCTGCGCGGCGGTGATGCCGAGACCGGCCATGCGCACGGGATCGATCTGCACGGTGACTTCGCGCTGGAGGCCGCCGATGCGTTCGACGCGGCCGACACCGGGCACGGCGAGGATGGCGCGCGAGATGGTGTCATCGACGTACCAGGAGAGCGCCTCTTCATCCATGCGGGTGGAGGCCACCGCGTAACCCGCCGTCGGACCGCCTTGAATTTGCTGCGCGGTAATGATCGGGGGCATCACGTCGGCGGGGAGATCCCCGCGCGCCTGATCGACCGCATTCTTGGTTTCAGTGACCGCGTCGGAAAGGTTCTTATTAAGCTGGAACTCAACGTTGATGCTGACGCGCCCCGTGGTGATCGTGGTGCGCAGATGACGCAGGCCTTGCAAGGTCGAGAGCGTGTCCTCGACCCGGCGGGCGACTTCGGTTTCAAGCTGCGCGGGCGCGGCGCCCGGCAGCGACAGTGTGACGTTTACCGCCGGAAGATCGATGTCCGGGAAGTTCTGGATCGGCAGTTGCTTGAAGCCATAGAAGCCCGCGAAGGAGAGCAAGGCGAACAGAAGGATCGTCGGAACCGGATTGCGGATCGACCACGTTGCGAAATTCATGATGCGCGCTCCTATTTCGCAGGAGGCGTTGCAGCGGAGCCACTTGTAGGCACGGTGGCGATTCGGATGTGATCGCCATCGTTCAGGAAGCCCGAGCCGCGCACGGCGATGCGAGCGTTCTCGGCAAGACCGCTGACGATTTCCACCTCCGTTCCGTTGCGACGGCCTGTTTCCACCGGGCGCAGGATGACCTTGGGTGTGGCGTCCGCCCCTTCAATCTCGAGAACGTAGCTGCGTCCATCGCGCAGGATGACGGCTTCACCGGGCACGGCGAGAGCAAGACGCTGCTCGATCACGATGCGGCCCGTGGCATACATGCCCGCGCGGGCTTCAGAACCGGGCGCGAGATCAGCGTAGACCGTGCCCAGACGCGCTTCTGTACTCAGCGACGGTGCGCTCTGGCGTACGGTGGCGGTGGCCGATCCCCCGCTAGGCAGCGCGAGCGTCACATCCTGACCGGGCTTTATATCGGTGAGATTGCGCGCCGAAAGTTCGCCGCGCCACTCAAGGCGATTTTGGCGGATGAGGCGGAAAAGCTCCTGGCTTGGAGACGCGATTGCGCCGAGCGTCGCCATGCGGGCGCTGACCACACCATCGTCGGGCGCGACGATATCGGCGTAACGCAATTGCACGCGCTTGGCTTCGAGCTGGGCGCGGGTCGTCTTCATCTGGGTTTCGAGCGAGAGAATGTTCTGCTCGCTGATATAGCCGTTCTGCTGCAGGCTTTGAGCGCGTTTGAAGTTGGCGTCCGCCTGTTCGAAGGCGGCGACAAGCACCGCTTCATCAGCGCGGAGCAGCGCTTTGTCGAGACGAGCGAGCACTTGGCCCTTCTTCACCTGATCGCCCACTTCGGCGATGACCTCGGTGATCTGCGGACCGCTGATCTGGGCGGCGATGATCGCTTCCTGCCAGGGAACGATGGCGCCGGAGATCTCGACGGTTTCAGCCCACATCACCGCGCGCGGCGTGGAGGCCGTTACGGTGAGCACTGGCGGAGATGCCCCGGCTGCGGCGGGCGGCGCTTTCGGTCGCAGCGCGAACGCGATGCCGCCGATCACGACGACAGCGGCAATGACGCCGCCGATGATGAATTTATTCGGGATAGCGCGAAGACCGCGCGGTTCCGAAGACATAGATAGAAAAGGGGGTTGGACGCGGTGCGTCTCCCCCAGCGGCCCCTGGGACATATTCGTCATTACACTTTCCGCCCAACGACGCGACCCCGCCGACCTTATATATTGGCGAGCGTCATGCGCGCCAGCGGGATAAGGGTAAATTACACGTTCTCAATGTAATGTGGTGCTGGCCCGCCACACCCGCGTGTAACCAGGTGGGCCGCCCGTCGCGGAAACCGGGGCTGCCGCTAGGGCGTTAGGCCTTCTCTCGCCCCTATCCTTAGGAGTCAGCCGATGGAGACCCAGGAACTGCATAGAGGCCGCCTGATCGACCACATCCAACTTGTGGTGAAAGATCTGAAGGCGAGTCGGCAATTTTATGAGCCGGCCTTCAAAGCGCTAGGCCTAGGGATCGGCGGCGA
>CANJEU010000046.1 GCA_947473445.1 Fidelibacterota bacterium
ACATAACCCGAAACGCTGTAATCCGTCGCCCGGACGCCGGCATTAAAATCTAGTGCGCGAGCCCATTCGGTGTCCTTGGCAAGGGGAACGACCGTTTCCAGGAAGCCCTCAGTCACGTTGTATCCGCCCTGCGCGGCCACGTAGTTTCCGTTCAAGAAGCCGGTCGGTTTTGTCGCCGAACCGTCCACCTTTTCGCTGCGATGCTCAATCCCCATGGCCAGCGACACCGGTCCTGCCCAATTCTCGAAGGGCTCGCCTGTGATTTCCGCCGACCCGACATTCTGGATGTAATGCTCGTTACGCTGATCGAGCAGCAGGATGTAATCGATAGCGGCCTTGCTGTTCACGCCGATGCCGAACGCGTTGTAGGGAACGCACTTGTTGCCCCACGGATCGGTGAGGTTCGGATTCGCCAGAGACGACCGGCAGACGATGGCCCCGGTGGTTGGATTGCGTACGGCGTCCAGCGCAAGGTTGTAGTTTGGCAGGTATGGGACTCTCTCGTTCCGGGACGATTGTCTGGTGATGCCCGAACCAAGATAAAGATCCCAATTCCACTCCGACCCGAACGCATCTAATTTTCCGAGAAGGCCGATCGCATTACGATTGGTGACTCGGTTATTGCGCAATTCGGGCGCACGGAAGTCGAAGTCGGCGTTGCTGGTGCCGAAGGTAAACGACGTGACACCCAGCGCGACCGCGCGCGCCGCGATTTCAGCCGGCAGGTATGCATTGTCCGCCCTGAGCGTGAGGTTCCCCGAGAAGAGTGGCGCAAGCGCGACGTTGTACGAATAGGAGTGACCCCACGACGACTGGAAATAGACGTTCACGTCGTCGGTGAGGTCGTAGGAAGCACGCAGGAAGACGTTCTGGTGGCTTTCCCTAACGCCAAGGTCAGGCGTGTTGTGGATGCTGTGCGCGGCGGCCTGGGAAGATCCGAACGCATTGGTGCCGTCGTTATACTGGCCGTAGTCGAATTGATACGGGGTGCCGCCCGGACCGAAGGCAATGCCCTTCAAGGGCCCGCCGGTGATCAGGCCGCCCTTCGTCGAGCGCATATTCGTGATGGGATCGCGCACGATCTGTTCAGGCAAACCGTTGGTCGCCGTGTAGAAGGGATTGTTCATGATCCCGATGTTGGTCTGGTTCCACTTGCGGTTCGTCGGGTCTTGAATTCCCGCGGTGGCGCCGACCTCGCCGCTGATGATGAAGTGTCCGCGGCCGCCGGCGAATGCCGTACCGCCGGTCAGGACGACCTTCCAATTTTCGTTATCGCCATAGTCCGTGATGCTGCCGGAAACTTCGCCCTTGATGCCGACATATTCCCGGTCGAGCACGAAGTTGACGACGCCCGCCAGGGCGTCGGAGCCGTAGGCCGCCGAGGCGCCCCCGGTCACCGTATCGATACGCGTGACCAATTGCTGAGGAATGGTATTGATGTCAACCGATCCGGTCAGAACCCCGGCAACGGACCGTTTGCCGTCGAGCAGGACGAGCGTACGCGTCGCGCCCATGCCTCTCAGACTGAGCGCGCTGATCCCTGCGACCCCGGTATTGGTTCCGACGTTACCCGCGGAAGACGCGCTTCCCGAAAAGGTCGGCATTTGGTTCATCAGGTCGGCGACGTTGGCGACGCCGGCTTTTTCGATCGCCTCGACCCCGACCACCGTCAACGGCGTGGGGGCTTCATAGCCATCGCGAATAACGCGCGAACCGGTCACGACAACTTCTTCCAAGTCGCTGGCGCCCGCGATGGGCGCGGCTGTCTGGGCAGATGCCGCCGATGAGCCGAAACATTGAAGGGCCATTGCGAGAGCGAACAGGCTGGTGCCCGATGCAAGGCCGTTGGTCTTACGCTTCGATGGTGTCACGTCTTCCTCCCCTACGAAAAAAATGAAGCCTCATGAGGCATCGAAAAGCGGCCCACCCTCCCAGATGGATGCCGTCTTCCGTCTCGCGATTGTTGCGGTGATGCCCCCTAGATATATCGGCGCCCTGCCTGCGCATTGCGCCGTTTAGAACTTAATAAGAACGTTTACGACTGAATTCCGGGTGAACGTAGTGCCAACGCCTTCCCCCTTGATATGTCTCGCGGCGCCGCTGAAGTTTAGTCCCGACTCATAGATGTCGCCGACGGCGCTGTACCATTTGCGCTGACAGCCGGCTCATTTACCGGGTGCTGCACGAATACTTGGGTCAGCCCCACCTTGAACGCCGTTGAGATGGCAATCATCTGGCCCGTCTTCGGGTCCGCATAATCGGCGTTGCGCATCAGCGCGCGATAAATCGAAGGTGTCGCGGCCTGGCCATATGCTTGGTGATGCGTCGAACGGGTCTGGTTGGCGGCCGAGTTCCAGTCGCCGATATCCATATACCCGCCCAGGATGCCTTGGGCGCGTTCGCCGGTCAGGCTGAGACGCCAGCGGGCGCCGTAGTAACGCACGTTGGCAATGTTCGAGCCGCCGCCGGCGGAAGGCTCGGTATAATCGGCGCCTTCGGTGGTCAGCACCCCGTCGACGATCTTGCCTTTGAACTTTTGGACAAAGTCCTTGCCGAAGCGCATGTCGACGCGCTGCGTGCCGCCCGGAAGATATGTGGCGCCGGTCGCATCTGTCATCGGGCGATCCATACCGCGGTAGGTCGTGAGCGTGACGTCCGTGTCGTTGATCAGGTCGTCGACGTCCGTCAGCTCGATGACGATGATGTTGTAGGCGTATTTGCGCCAGTTGTTAAAGGCGCCGAGATTGTAGGACGTGGAGCGGTAGTTGGCCGTGCAGCCCCAGGCGCGCTGGGTTTGATTGTCGATTCCCTTATTGCCGTCCGGATCGGTGTAGTCGTTGTCATCGACCTTGTCGTTAAGATCGATGCCGAAAGCGACCTTGGCGATCGACTCATAATGGGGAAGTTTTTCCTGCGGCTTCAGGGTTGGGTACCAGACTTCGCTTTCGCGTTCGAGCTGGCTTTCCAGGATCGTCCACTTCTTATCTTCCGGGTACAGGATCTTGAACTCTTCGCGCGGACCGTTGTTGATCCCTTGCGGACATTCGAGCTTGCCGTCGGGGGTATCCCAGATGGCTTTGTACTCGCTGGTCATGACGTAACCGATGGTACGCCCCGGCACAGGACTGGCCGTTCCGTCGGCGGCGAATACCGGCGCACTGAGACAGGTGCCCGCGACGAGCGCTGCCGTCAGCAACTTTGCCTGATGTGTCATGACGTTCTCCCAAACCGAATTCAGATATCGCGTCTCAAATATCGCGTGGTCTAACGGCCTTGGAATTCCTCGCGCAGGAAGAAGGCTTTGTAGCCGTTCCGCTGCCCGTAGAACTCGCCCCAGTTTTGAGCCCGGATGGAACCCGGACGATCATCGCGCACAAAGGTGAACACCGGACGCGAACGGTAGGCCCAGACCTGCAGGGCGTTGGCCTGACCGGGCTTTGCGCTGTGGCCTGTCACCGGATCGATCGACACGACCGACCAGGCTTCGTTGGCGCCCTTGCCGCCGTTCGCGGCGACCACATAAGGGAACGTCTTGAGACAGCGTTCGGAGCTGCCGCCGCCGCACACGGCAAAGCGATACTCCTGAGGTGAATCAGGATAGTCGCAGAGCAGCTGGTCGGCAGCGTCGTCGCCGCAGTTGTAGATATAGAGGGTCTTGCCTTTTGAATCGGCGAGCACGACGCCGCCGGGGCTGTCTTGGGTTGTGAATTCCGGCGGCGGCGCGGGCCGTATTTGCGTGAAGACGATGTTCCATCCCGGAACATCGACGCCGTGCTGGTAGCCCGGTCCCCGTTCGTGGACGTAGGTATAAAGCGGCTTCTTGCGGAACGCCCATTGCTTGACGCCGGGGGAACGTTCGATCACCGACCAATCGTCACGGCCCGTAGCGCCAACTTGGGGGGCGAGCACCGGCTGCCAGGTCTTCAGGCAGTCGTCCGTGCAATTGGACTTGTTCGCGGCGTCGCGGTCCCACGTGTAGACGGCCATGCCATCGAGCATCGCGAGCTGGCGGCCCACCAGGGTCTGCTCGACCATGAACTGGCCGGGGATATCCGGCGAAGGTCCGATCGGGATACGGTAAGCGGGCGCATCGCCACCGGCGACGCCCGGCGGATCGCTGCTGCGCCGCCCCAATTTCGTCCCGCCGATGACCTGGCCGGGCTTGCTGTCCATAACGGAGGTGTAGAGAACGAAACCGTCGTAGGCCCACTGATCGCGGCCATCCTTACGTTTGATGATCGACCACTTGCCGACAGGCTGCGATCCGGCCGCGGCAATCGCGGGCGGCCACATCTCTTCGCAGCTCTTGCGTGTCGCGGCGTCGGGCAGCGCGAGACCGGCGGGATATGGGCTCATCAGCCCCAGGTTTTCGGTTGTCTTGACGTTATCGCAGATGGAGGCGGCACCCTTCATGTCGCCCGTGCCGCCGTTGCGCAGTTCCTTGCGCGGCCACTGATAGAGCGTGCGGCCGTTCGCGTCTGCGTAGATCGGACCTTCGACCTGTGAGGTGAGCGTCTTGAACCCTGCCGGGGTGGGTTCCTGGATGTACTTCTCCTGCGCACGCGCTTGGGTCCCGGCAACGCATATCGCAGCGGCCGCAACGATGCTCATCAGATGAATGTGTCGCATGTCGTCTCCCTCCCTTGCGTGCCGTCTAGACCAGGATCTCGCCGAACTCCTTGGAGGTATTGTTGCTGCGCGTGCCCCAGGCATTGACGTCGATGCCCATGACGCGTTGCACGGTGTAGCCGAGGCGGCCGATGGTGGAGCCTTCGGTTTTGATGTGCATGCCCGTCTTGACGCGCCCACCGGCGCGGCCGGCGGTCATCGCGGCCATATTGTCGAGCGAGTGAACGCGCGCGTAGCCGTGATCGGTGATCGCATAGATCAGCGCGTTGTCGAGCAGCGTGCCGTCGCCTTCCTTCATCTTCGAGAAGGCTTCCACGTAGTAGGCCCAGGCTTCCATCGAACGGCGCAGGAACCAGGCCGCATTCTCCTGATAGCCGTGCTCGCCGATCGGCTCTTCGTGCGTGGTGGTGTGGTGCGGCTTCTCGTAGCCGGCCTTGATCGTGTTGGCCGACGCGCTCGAGTAGTTCATGTTGAACACCCGCGTCTGGTCGCACGCCACCGCCATGACCATCAGATCGGTCATCATATTGTGACGGCGCGCCATCAGGCCCGATTCACCGCCGAGCTCAGGCTCGCTGGTCACGGCCTTGGGCGCAACGCACGCCGCGATCGGCTCGGGCTTGGTGAGCTGCTGGTCGAACTGGCGCTCGAGGTGACGCAGACCGGTCAGATACTGGTCGAGGCGCTGCTTGTCCTCAGAGCCGATCTCATTCTCCATCGTCTTGATCTCGTCGATCACGCCCGAGAGCACGCTGCGGCGCGCCATCACCCGCGGATTGGGCGTGAACGTCGGCGCGTTCGGATCCTGGAAGTCCGGTCCGAACAGGCGCTGGTAGAAGTTGATCGGAGACACTTCCGGCAGCGTCGGGGCGTTGGCGCTTTCATAGGAGATCGACGAGCGCACATCGCCCGTGGCCGCGGCCGTCAGGGTCTTGAAGCGCGTCGTGCGGCCCACCTGGTTGGCGATGGTGATGTCGATGGTCTCGCCGGGCTTGTCGCCGCCCGCCTTGGGCGAAGAGCCGCTCATGCCGATGACCCAGCCCGAGTAATGGCAGAGGTTCGGATCCGTATCGCGGAACGCCGTGAGCCCCGTGAACAGGTTCACGTGCTGGCTGATGTTCTTCCACGAGGCGATCTGCTCGGGCAGGTCGTAGTTCAGACCCACCTTCTTGGGAACGAAGATGCCCTGGTCGATGCCAAGACCCCAGAACCAGGTGCCAAAGCGCACGGGCATCTTTGCCCCATCGGCCATGGCCGTGCCGTTGGTGTTGAGGAAGCAGTTCAGAAGCGGGATGCCGACCGTGACCGCACCACCGTTCAACATGCCCCGAAGGACGCGACGCCGATTGAGAGCCATCTTCTTTATCTCCCTTTATTCTGCGCTGACCGAAGACGGCGAGACGCTCGCTGCCTTGGCTGGCGCCGAAGATTGATCCGCTACTTTCGAGAACGCGCTGCTCATCACCACCGTCTTGAGCAACTCGCGCAGACGGTAGCCATTGGCCGCAAAGTTTTTATCCAGACCCTGGAGCATCTGGCGGTCCGCGCCCGTGGTCGGGCTGCCGGTGCCATAGGCGTAAACGCGTTTGACGATGCACGAGGTCACCGCCGGGTGATCGTGCATCGCCTGGGCAAGGCCCTTCACGTCCGTGAAGCTCTTGCCATCCAGGCTGCCGGTGGCATCGATCGCCACGCCCCGCTCGGTCTCGCGGTACTGGCCCGCGCCGTCGAAGTTCTCGAGCGCAAGGCCCATGGGGTCGGTGATCTTGTGGCAGCCGGCGCACACGGGGTTTTCCAGGTGGAAGTTCACGCGGTCGCGCGCGGTGCGCAGGTTGCCCTTGGGGTTCTCGACCGCCGAGAAGTCAACGTTGGCCGGCGGACGCGGCACCACCTGGCACAGCAGCACTTCACGCAAGGCTTTGCCGCGCAAGGTGGCCGAGCTGCGGCCCGGATGCGAGTGACCGGCCAGGAAGCTGATGTGCGTCAGCAAGCCCATGCGCGGGCTGCCTTCGGGGAACTCGTACGGGCTCCAGCCCGGCGAGGTGGGAAGCTTGTAGATCGCCGCCAGCGACGGCGAGATGAAGGTCTCGCGCGAGGTGAACAGATCGCGGTAGTCGCGGTCCTTGGTGATCAGCTGATCGATGACCGTGCGCAGGGTCTGCTCGCGCGCGTCCTGCACCGCCGTCGTCGTGAACACCGGATAGATCGCCGCGTCCTTGGCGAGGTTGTTGAAGTCCTCGAAGTGGAACATGTCGTCGAAGAAGGCGCGCATGCCCGCTTCAAGGCGCGGGCTGGCCAGCATGCGGTCGAGCTGCTTTTGCAGGCCTTTCTGCGTGTGCAGCTCGCCCGTCTCTGCCGCCTTCAGCAGAAGATCGTCGGGCGCGGCGTTCCACAGGAAGAACGAAAGACGCGTGGCCAGCGAATGGCCGTCGAGGCGCTGCTGACCGGGCTTTTGGGGATCGGCTTCGGCGCGTTCGGACACCATCAGAACGCGCGGGCTGAGCAGAACGCCTTCAAGCGCAACGCCAAGGCCGGCGTAGAAGTCTTTCAGGCGCGTCGCGGTCGCGCCAGCTTCCTTCACATACCCATCAAGACGCTGCTGATCGAGCGAATGGCGATAAACCAGACGGCCCACACCGGCCAGGAACTGCCGCGCGCAGGCATCGTCGGCCGCCTGCGGGTTCTTGGGCGTGCACGGGACGAGGAAGTTGCGGTTGCGCTCGTCGACCACCTGCTGCGCGGCCGTCGCGGCGGTCTTCTGATAGATCTCCATCTGCGCGGCCGTGATGCCCGCGAACGACGTGCCCACGCTGAGCAGGCCATCGGTGCGCTGCACCGGCGCGAACGCCGTCGGGATGCTGATGCCCGGCCCAAATACATACGACAGCGTGTTGCGGTACTGCTCGGCCGTCATCAAGCGCAAACGCCGCGCCGACGTGTCGTCCGTCTCAGGGGCAACAACACTCGCAGCAGCCGCAGGCGCCTTGGCGGTGTCAGGAGCCGATGGCGCCGAACAATTTGCGAGCCCCGCCACAGCCAGAATTGCCACGCCCGCCGCCATCAGGCGCCGAAGGGACCCACTATTCTTGAGGTTCACGTATTGCACGTTCATTCATCCTCCCAACCAAGGATCACTTCGACCCTCGCGGCGAAAGGAAGCTGCCCGCCGGCTAACCCCTTGATGGGTAGTGCGCTTCATCAAAGGTACCGGTCAGACGCCCTCCCAAGCGTATGGCCCACCCTGCAACTACCCATTGCGCGCCCGTCCGCGTCACAGCGCAAGTACATTTCTCTAATGCGCGTAAAAAAAACTATACCGCACCGCACGCGGCGCGCAGACGTTAAGGCCGCAAACGCAGACCGAACGGCCGTTCAGTTTTTCGCTGCGCTGGGTTCGTAGCGGTAGACCTTGCCGTCCTTCATCACGAAGCTCACGCGGCGCAGCGCGGTGATATCGGCCAAGGGGTCGCCCTCGACCGCGATGATATCCGCCTGCAGGCCGGGCTTAATCGCGCCGATGCTGGCCTCCAAGCCGATCGCCTTGGCATTGCGGGATGTGGTTGAGACGATGCCATCCATCGCCGGCCAACCGTTCTGAACACGGAAGATGACTTCCTCAGCATTGCGGCCTTCCGCGCCCGCGACGGCATCCGAGCCGGTGAGGATGATCAACTTCGGCTCCGACGTGAACATGGCCTTCCAGCGCGGACCCTGATTTTTCAGAAACGCCTTCATATTGACGAAGGCTTCGGGGGTGTAGTTGCCGATACCGGTGTAGTTCTTCTCGTGCGCGACATAATTCTGCGTC
Source organism: Fidelibacterota bacterium (assembly GCA_947473445.1). Taxonomy (GTDB): domain Bacteria; phylum Pseudomonadota; class Alphaproteobacteria; order Rhodospirillales; family Rhodospirillaceae; genus SHVO01. The sequence continues at coordinate 8,438 of CANJEU010000046.1, forward strand.
ACGACGCCGACTGTGGGTTCGAACAATACACCCGCGTCCGCCATGAGTTTGAACGTCGGCGGTGTGGCGAGCGAGCCGTGCACAACGGTCGTGCACTTCCCGGCCACGACGCGCTGGATGGAATCGTCGCCGTGCGCATGCACCCAGGTGCGAAGCCCCTGCTTACGCGCTTCATCGCAAAGCGCCGCCACCACTTCAGCGCTCAAGGTCGCACCGCCGCCTTCGCGCGAACTCTTTGAGGCGAAGATCTTGATGAGGTCGGCACCCTCGGCCTTGCGGGCGCGCACGAAGGCGCGGCCTTCCTCGGGCGTCGCCGCCTGATTGGAGAACGAGGTGCTGGACGTTAGCAGGCGCGGACCGACCAGATGGCCGGTGGCAAGCTCGGCGCGCAGCAAAAGGTCATCGGCCGAGCCGATGCTCTGTACCGTCGTGTAGCCGGCCATCAAGGTCTTATTCAGGTTCTCGGCCCATCGCAGGGCCTGTTTTTCGCGCGGGATGCCCTTCATGTCGGCCCGGCCGTCGTCGTTGAAGTGCCAGGTGATGTGCACATGGTTGTCGATGAGGCCCGGAAGGACGGTCGCCTTGGTGAAATCGAAGGCCCACGGCCCTTTGGCGCCCTGTTCGACGGCGACGATCTTATCGCCCTGTACGGTGACAGTAGCGTCCTTCAACGATCCGCCCGCGCCATCGACCAATAAACCGGCGTGAATGCGGATCGGGGCGTCGGCGGCGTGCACTTGCGCGGCTGCGAACGTGAATGCGGCGGCGGCGACCAAAGACATCTTCATAGGCGGCCCTCCCTTGCTGAAGCGCCAACTGTAGGAGCCGCGCGGCCAGGATGGTAGAATAATATGCGTGCGGAAGGGATGATCGGGCAGAAGGCACCCCATGAAGACGATGCTGCGCGGCGGCGTGATTTTTCTTACGGCGTTCATGTGCGCACCCGCGGCCATGGCGGCTCAATCTTATGACCTCATCATCCGCAACGGGATCGTGGTGGACGGCACCGGGCGGGAGGGATTCCCGGCCGATGTTCTGATCCGCGGCGATGAAATCGTCACGATCGCCAAGGCCCCGGCCGATAGCAATGCAACGCGGACAATCGATGCCGCCGGGCGCATCGTGGCACCGGGCTTCATCGACGCCCATTCTCACGGTCAGGCGTTGGACAAAGCGCAGGCTTTCGAAAATTTCCTCGCCATGGGCGTCACCACCATCGTGCTCGGGCAGGACGGCAGCAGCCCCGACGACACCAGCATCGCGGCCAAGCCCCCGCTTTTGAAGGACTGGTTTGCGCAGCTGGCCACTTCACCTCCGCCCGTCAATGTGGCCACCCTGATCGGCTTTGGATCGGTGCGGCGTGAATCGCAGGCGCCTTACGATGCCGCGGCGAGCCCCGCGCAAACTCAAGCAATGGAAAGGCTCATCGAACAGGGCCTGACCGAAGGCGCCTTCGGCGTCAGCCTTGGCCTTGAATATGTGCCGATGATTGCCGCCAGCGCGGCAGAGTTGCAGGCCGTTGCCAAGGCTGTCGGCCGTCACGACGGCATCGTCATGAGCCATATGCGCAGCGAGGACGACGATAAAGTCGCCGGATCCATCGACGAACTGTTGGCGATGGGCGAACACGCGCGCGTGCATGTGGCGCACATCAAGGTCGTATACGGGAAGACGGCCCGTGACGGTCAGGCGGTGCTCGATCAGCTGAGCGCCGCCCGCGCACGAGGCATGAAAGTCACCGCCGACGTTTATCCGTACATCGCAAGCCACACCGGGATCGCCATCGTGTTTCCCG
>CANJEU010000047.1 GCA_947473445.1 Fidelibacterota bacterium
AAAAGGCCGACTACGTGAAAGTCGAAAAAGATTTCGTCGGCAAGAAACCGCGCACGCGCATCAGCGTCACCGGCACGGGCAAGCGCGCCTTTGCACGGCACGTCGCGTACCTGCGCGATCTTATCGGGAGCACACCAACACAGACGGAGGAATAGTCATGAGGCTCATGGATATATCCATCCTGGGATGGATTCACACGATAGCTTGCATCGTTGCATTGCCAGGCGGCCTTGCCGTCCTTGCGCTGCGTAAGGGCACGCCGCGGCACCGGCGCTGGGGAAAGGCCTACGTCGTCGCGATGGCCATCGGGTCGGTCACCTCGCTGGGACTGTATGCGCCTATCGCGGGGATCGAGCCTGGCTTCAACCGCTTCCACTGGCTCGCGCTGGCAACCCTTGCGGCCCTCGCCGTCGCCTATGTCGGCGCGCGGCGGCAACACAAAGCGCTCTGGGCCTATCTGCATCCGGCGGGCATGGTCATCAGCTACTACATGCTGATTGGCGCCCTCATCAACGAAGCCTTCGCGCGCGCCGACCTGCTGCAGGTGTATGCCGGCACGCGCGTTGCGGGCCTGACGCAAGCGGCGAATATGATGCTGTTTCTGGGCGTTCTTGGGTATTTCGCCGTGCGGGTCGCGGTGCGCCGTACGCGTCAGCGCCCCGTCACCGCCTAAGGCGCCCGCCTAAGGTAACCGCCTAACCGGCGGCCGCTTCGGCGCGGCGTTTGTCGAAAAGGGTGTCGACCGCGAAAGGTCCGCCGCCGGCGAAGAATAGGAACAGGAAGATGAAGCAGAACAAGATCGCCGCATCCCCGCCGTTGTTCACCGGATAAAAGGCGCGCGGATGGTGGGCGATGAAATAGGCCACCGCCATCATGCCCGACAGAAGGAACGCAACGGGCCGTGTGAACAGGCCGACGAGCAGAAGCAGCCCTCCGCCGAATTCCAGCACGCCGGCCGCGCCGATCAGCGAGAACAGCTCAAACGCCGCAGGCGCCGCGCCGTCAACAACGGGCCGCGCCGGAAAATTGAAAAGCTTCTGCGTGCCGTGAGCGATGAACAGAGCGGCGGACATGATCCGCAGAATGCTGAGGAACAACGGCGCCAATCGCGCGGTAAAAGCCTCTGACATGGATCCCCCATTAAGTCTTCGGCGCGGAACCCCTAAGCGGGCTCCGCGCCTAAAACCATTGGCCTATCGCGGCGCCAGGACCATGACGATCTGGCGGCCTTCCGAGCGCGGCTCTTGTTCGCACTTGGCGTCCGCTTCGAAGTCGGCCTTCACGCGCTGCAGCAGCTGGTGACCCAGTTCCACGTGCGCCATTTCGCGGCCGCGGAAACGAAGTGTCACCTTCACCTTGTCGCCTTCTTCCAGGAAGCGGCGCATGGCGCGCATTTTCACATCGTAATCGTGGTCGTCGATGTTCGGGCGCAGCTTGATCTCTTTAACTTCGATGACCTTCTGCTTCTTCCGCGCCTCATTCTTCTTCTTCTGTTCCTCGTACTTGTACTTTCCGAAGTCGAGGATTTTGCAGACGGGCGGGTCAGCATTAGGGGAAATTTCAACCAGATCGAGCCCTACCTCTTCAGCTTTTTTGAGGGCTACTTCGCGGTCTACGACCCCGAAATTTGCACCGTCGTGGCCGATCAGGCGCACAGTGCGGTTGTTGATCTGTTCGTTGACGCGAGGACCATCCTTGCTGGATGGCGGCGCCTGCTGGTCGAATCTAGCGATGTATCGTCTCCTGTCGTTGTTGAGGCAAAAGTGTTGGTGTTAGCGATATAAAGCCTCAAGTGAGGCCCACACGCGTAAAACGACGGTTTCCAGTCTAGAGGCCCGGAACCGCCGCTTCTGATTTAAGTCTATCGGTTGCCTCTTGCAGCGCAAGGACTTCTTGGTTGGCGCCGCCCAGACGGCGCAAGGCGACCGTGTGGGTTTCGGCTTCCTTTTTCCCCACCACCACCAGGACCGGGACCTTACTCAGCGAATGGTCACGCACCTTGTAGTTGATCTTTTCGTTGCGCAGGTCGGTCTCGACTCGCAGGCCCGCGGCCTGCAGCGTCGCGGCGACCTCCTTGGCATAAGGGGCCGCTTCATCGGTGATTGTGCACACAACGGCCTGCAACGGATTGAGCCACAGAGGGAACTTGCCCGAATAGTTTTCCACAAGAATGCCGACGAAACGCTCGAACGAGCCCAGAATCGCCCGGTGTAGCATTACGGGCGTATGTTTCGCGCCGTCCTCTCCCACGTAGTGGGCGCCAAGGCGCTCGGGCAGGACGAAATCGGCCTGCAGGGTGCCGCACTGCCAGTCGCGGCCGATGGCGTCGCGCAGCACGAATTCGAGCTTGGGGCCATAGAAGGCGCCTTCGCCCGGGTTGAGGGTCCACTCGAGTCCCGCCGCGTCGGTCGCGTCACGCAACGCCGCTTCGGCGCGGTCCCAGGTCTCGTCAGACCCCGCACGGACGGGCGGTCTGTCGGAGAATTTCACCCGGATCTCGGTAAAGCCGAGGTCTTTGTAAACCGACTGCAGCAGTTCGATGAACGCCTTGGTCTCGGACTTCACCTGCGCTTCGGTGCAGAAGATGTGGGCATCGTCCTGCACAAAGGCGCGCACGCGCATCAGGCCGTGCAGCGCGCCCGAGGGCTCATTGCGATGGCAGCAGCCGAACTCGGCGATGCGCAAGGGCAGGTCGCGGTAGCTTTTGATGCCCTGATTGAAGATCTGCACATGGCCGGGGCAGTTCATGGGTTTCACCGCCAGCACGCGGTCCTCGGACTCCGAGGTGAACATCGCGTCGCGGAATTTTTCCCAGTGACCGCTCTTCTCCCACAGGACCTTGTCCATCAGCAGTGGCGTGTTCACTTCCACGTAGCCCGCTTTTTCGAGGCGGCCGCGGATGTAAGTTTGCAGCGTGCGATACAGCGTCCACCCTTTCGGATGCCAGAACACGGCGCCCTGGGCTTCTTCCTGCAGGTGGAAAAGATCGAGTTCCTTGCCAAGGCGCCGATGGTCGCGCTTCTCGGCTTCCTCGACCATCGTCAGGTAGTCTTTAAGCTGCTTCTCGTCGTGCCAGGCGGTGCCATAAATACGCTGCAACATGGCGTTTTTGGCATCGCCGCGCCAATACGCGCCCGCGAGTTTGGTCAGCTTGAAGGCCTTGCCCAGCTTGCCGGTCGAGGGCAAATGCGGCCCGCGGCACAAGTCTTTCCAATTGCCCTGACGATAAACGCCGATGGGTTCGTCGGCGGGCAGGCTTTCGATCCACTCGGCTTTGTACTTCTCGCCGAGGCTTGTGAAGTGTGCGATCGCTTCGGCGCGATCCCACTCCTCGCGCACGATCGGCTCGTCGCGGTCGACAATCTCGCGCATGCGCGCTTCGATCTTCTCAAGGTCCGCCGGGGTGAACGGCTGCTCGCGCGCGAAGTCGTAATAAAATCCGGTCTCGGTCGCGGGACCGAAGGTGACCTGTGCGTCCGGATATAGTTCCTGCACGGCTTCGGCCATCACGTGCGCGGCGTCGTGGCGCAGCAGTTCAAGCGCGTCGGGGTCTTTCTTCGTGACGATCGCAACCGTCATGTCGCGGTCGAGCAACATGTTGAGATCGCGCATCTCGCCGTCGATGCGCAGCGCCAGCGCGGCCTTGGCGAGGCCGGGACCGATGTCGGCGGCAAGCTCGGCGCCCGTGATGGGCTTATCGAAAGTGCGAACGCTGCCGTCGGGAAGAGTAAGTGCGACCATGGGGCCTTGAATTAAATGAGGTTTAGCCGAATTTTGCCGGGAATTTAGAGTAGTTAGCCCTGGAATTACAGGTTCGATTTCAGGGCGGGATTTAAAGGCGCTTCAACGCCGCGAGAACTTCGCTCGCTGGGATGCCGTTAAGGTGCGGCCGTCGCAGGATCGTGACCCGCGAGCCGCGCTGGCCCACGAGCGCAGGGTCGGACTGGTCGTCGTACAAAACCACGCTCCGGCAGCCGGCCCCGGCCGCAAGATGCATGATGCCGTTGTCGGTACCCACCGCCCCGGCGGCGGCCCAGGCCATGAAAACCAGCTCATTCAGGCTGACCTTGCCGACAAGGTCGACCAGGGTTGGGCATGCGGCCTTGAGCGCGGCGAGATCTTCCGACGGGTTCCACCCTACGGCGACCATGACGCGCCCTTCGTCGGCGGCAAGCCGTCCGAACTCCGCTAGCTTCGGCCAGGCTCCTCCTGGTCCCGGCTCCACCGCGATCAGTAAATACGGCTCGTTCATGCGGAAGGGCACATTGAAGGCCGTGACGCGCCGGGCCACCCAAGAGAGATCTGTGGCCGGGATGACCGGAATGCGCGCGGCCCGCAGTTGGTGGGCCCATTGATCGCGCACATGCATCTGCGCGCGGTGCGGATCGGTCCAGGCGAGGAATGTTCCGGGAATGACGCCCGACCAGGCAAGGCATGACCGCGCCGAGGTCAGTGCGCGCCGGCCATAGAGCAGCCAGAAAAGATGGGTCGAATGTTGGTTTCCATCCAGGTCGTAAACCCGCGCCCATTCCCTCGAACGCAGCAGCGCGCGCATGTTGCGCCAGCGTTTCAGATTTCGCGAGCCGGGTGTGTCGTCCACCCACACTTCATTGGGGTAGGGCGACGTCGAAAGGAACGTGGTGAACGCGGCCCGCGCCAGAATGACAAGATGCGCCTCCGCGTGAGAGGCTTTGATGGCGGCGATAGCGCCCAGCGCCGGCACGATCCGCTCCAGGCCCGAGGTGATGATGACAAGAATATTCTCTGTGGTCATGAAACCATATGACGGGCGAGAACCTCGTCGTAGACGGCCAGTGTCTTGGCGCACATCTCTTGCTTGGTGAACAACGTACGGGCGCGTTCGGACGCGATCTGCGCGAGGTGGCTGCGCTCCTCGCGCGTCAAGGATAGCGCGCGCTCAAGCGCATCGGCCAGCGAGACCGGATCGCTTGCGGTGAACATAAAGCCCGTCACGCCGGGAATAATGATTTCTGCCGTCGGCCCGTGCGAACAGGCCACGACGGGCCGCCCCATCGCCTGCGCTTCGGCGATCACGCGGCCGAACGCTTCGGGACGTGTCGAAGCCACGACCACGACGTCGGTGACCATATAGGCCGCCGGCATATCGTTGCAGTCCTCGATCACCTGCACGTTGCCTTCGACATGGCGCGTGTGCGCGTGGCTCATGATGCGGGCGCCGAAACCTGGCGATCCTTGTCCGACCATCAGGCAGCGCAGATCGAGCACGCCGCCGCGGCGGCGCTTGAGTTCGGCCAGCGCGTCGATCAGCACGTCGTGGCCCTTCAGGCTCGTCAGGCGGCCGGGAAGCATGATGACGGGGCCCGCGTCCTGCAGGCGCCATTTCTGCGCCACCTGGATCAGACGCGTCGAGGTCACGGCCTTCTCGTCGTAGGCCGCCGCGTCGATCCCGCGATGAATGACGCGAATGCGATCGGCCGGTGTATTGTAATTCTCAAGGATATGGTCGCGCACGAAATTCGACACCGCGATCACGATCTCGCCGTCGGCCATGACGCGGTTGTAGAACTTTTTGAGCCCGAACGGCCCAAGGCTGTAAATGCCGTGGAACGTGGTGACGAAGGGAACGCCGGTTTCATTCGCCGCCTCGCGCGCGCTCCACCCCGGCGCGCGCGAGCGCGCATGCACCAACGACACCTTTTCGCGCCGGATTACCTCGGCGATGCGGGCGATATTCTCCTTCACGCGCTTCGGATTTTTGGTGTTGAGCGGCAGTGTGATGTGCTCGGCGCCCGCGCGGTCCAGCTCGCGCACCAGCGGCCCGCCTTCGGAGGCCACCAGCGCCCGCCATCCGGCCTTCACCAACGCCTGGGCGACATCGATGGTGCCGCGTTCGACCCCGCCGCTGACAAGGCTCGGCAAAACCTGCAGGCAGGTTTTTGGTGATTGAGAATTCTCGCTCATGTTCCGCTTAAGTCATCTTCGTCCGCTGCCGCCCGTCACAGGCCTGCACTTCTTGTGGCCCATTTTTCAGCGTCACGATCCTAGGTAGAAAGCACTGTAGCCCAATCGAAACCGAATAGGAAAAAGCCTATTCGCGTGATACCAACTTTGTGGGCTAATTCTGGGGTTGTAACAGACTCAATGTCTGCGGCGCAGCAATTTACGCGTTCCGATGGCGCGACGATTTCGTTCGTTCGGGACGATGCGCAGGATACGAAAAAGCCCAGTGTTGTCTTCTTGCATGGGCTTCGGTCCGACAAAGGCGGCACCAAGGCCGAGGCTCTGACCCGGCACGCACGCGAGCGAGGCTACGGCCTCCTGCGCTTTGATATGTTCGGCCACGGCGCGTCCAGCGGCCGGTTTGAAGACGGCGGCATCTCGCGTTGGGTCGAAGATGCCGTTGCAGTGCTTGATGAGCTGACCACCGGTCCGCAAATCCTGGTGGGGTCGAGCATGGGGGGGTGGGTCATGGTGAAGACCGCCATGGCGCGCCCGCGGAAGGTGATGGGACTGGTGGGGATCGCCGTGGCGCCCGACTTTACCGAGGATCTGATGTGGGCCGGATTTGACGCCGGTCAGCGCGCGGCGCTGATGACGGCGGGCGCCGTCGATCTGCCCAGCGACTACGACGACGGTCCGTATAGGATCTCGCGCCATCTGATTGAAGACGGACGCAGGAATTTGGTGCTGCGCGCCGATATTCCCATCACCTGCCCGGTGCGCCTGATCCACGGGCAGCAGGACGCGGCGGTGCCGTGGGAAACCTCGCTGCGGCTGGCGGCGAAGATTTTGGGAGACGATGTGATGACCCACCTCGTAAAAGATGGCGATCACCGCTTGTCGCGGCCGCAGGATCTGACGCGGTTGTGCGGCTTGGTGGACGAGCTGGTGACAAAAGGATGTTCGTGATGCGCAAGATTCTGCTGACGGCCGTGATGATGGCCGCCGTGCTCGCGACGCCGGCTGTGGCCGCAACCGGCAGCGCCGCGAGCGGTCCCGCGAAGGCCTCGCCCACGCCCGACACGCAAAACCCTTCGCACACCTACGAAGTTTGTCTCATGACGGCCAAGAACGAACCCGAGAAGGGGTTCGAAATGGCCGGCAAATGGCTCGCCCTCGGCGGCGGCCCGCCCGCCCGGCACTGCGAAGCCATCGCCCTTGTCGGCATGAAGGAATACACAAGCGCCGCGACCCGGCTCGAAGAACTCGCAGCGCTCAACGAAGACGAATCGGTACGTGCGGGCGTGCTCTCGCAAGCCGGCCAGGCCTGGCTTCTGCAGGGCGATCTCACACGCGCGCTCGAAGCGCAGACGAAGGCGCTCGACGCGATGCCGGTGCGCAATCGCCAGCATGCCAACATCCTTGTCGACCGCGCCGCGACTTATGCCGATGCCGGCAAATATTCCGATGCCGTCCTCGATCTTGACGCATCGCTCGCCATTGAACCGAGGAACCCCGATGCGCTTGCGTTCCGGGCCAGTGCGCGCCGCCATCTCAACGATGTTGACGTCGCTCTCGTCGATGCCGAACAGTCCGTCGCGCTTGATCCGCACAACATCATCGGACTGCTCGAGCGCGGTATCATTTACAAGCTGAAGAAACGCAACGACGACGCCCGGCAGGATTGGCTGCGCATCATCCAGCTCGCCCCCGACTCCGAAGCCGGCAAAGCCGCCCGCACGAACATCGAACGCATGGATGTGGTTGTGGACGCGGAGGGGAAGTAGCGCTTTTTGTTTTTTCCTCCCCCTGAAAGGGGGAGGCGTAGGAGGGGGTCGTTTGTTGTTTTCTGTTTTCGCCTCGGTGCTAACAGAAAACGACCCCTCCCCGACCCTCCCCTTTCAGGGGAGGGCGAAAACCTTAAAAATCCAAATCCGTATACACCGGGGCGGGCGCGATGCCAGGCACCGTGTCGGCCAGCAGGCACCGAAAACTAAAGCGCGACTTGATGCGCACGTACCATTCCTTCGTCAGCGGATGGTTCGCCCAGGGCACGTCGCCCGTATAATCGATCAGCGAGAGATGCGACGCCGCGCTCAGGTCGGCATAGGTGATGTCATCGCCCGCAAGCCAGCTGCGACGTTCGGTCAGCCAGGCGATGTACTGAAGGTGCGTATGGATATTCTCGCGCCCGGCGCGCAGCGCTCGTGAATCGGGGGCGGCGTTCATCGTCAGGCGGCGGATCAGTTTTTCGCCCGCGAGGTGCTGTGTGACGTCGCGGGAAAATTTCTGATCGAACCATGCGGCAAGGCGCCGCGCCTCCAGCCGATCCTTCGGGGTCCGTCCCAGGAGGTTCGGGGTCGGGTAAACCTCTTCCAGATATTCGCAGATCGCGTGGGTGTCGCTCACCACCACGTCGTTCTCATCCACCAGCACCGGCAGGTCGCCGGCGGGGTTGAGCGCGAGCAGGTCATCGCTCGGCGTCCACGGATCGAGCTCGACTTCGGTGAAGTCGAGACGTTTTTCGTGCAGCGCGAGGCGAACCTTGCGGGCCGTGGGCAGCAGTGTGTGGTGATAGAGCGTGCGCATCGTCATTGGATGCGAGTTCTTTAAAAGATCGCGGGGGTCCGATCCAGTATCTTAATCGGGGCGGCTTATTTTGCGCCGGCGCTGTAAATGGATTTCACCAGTTCGGTGAGAGTCACACCGATCTTGTCACCCGAGGTAATCACCACTTCGCCCTTGGCGATGAGGACGTCGTTGGCGAAGATTTCCACAGGGTCTGAGGTCCGCTGTTCGAGCTCGACGACGGCGCCGCGGCCGAGTTTCAGAAGCTGGTTGACGCGCAGGTTCGCCTGGCCGAGGACGACGGAAATGTCGACGTCCACGTTGTAAATCGCCTGGTGCGAGTCTTCCTTGTCGTCTCTGGCCATACGCGTCTTACCTCTCCGGGGGCTACTATGCGCCCACGGGTGTCCGATTTCACCTTAAAATTCCAATGGTTAAGAACCCATTAGGCCCGCGCGCTCCCCTTAAGTGTGTGTGGTTCGCAATTCAAGCGCGGCGGCCATCAACTGCTTCGTGTAGGGGTCTTTCGGGGAGGTGAAAATTTGCTGCGAGGAGCCGGTTTCGCGCACCTTGCCCTCTTTCATCACGATCACCGCATTGGCCAATGCCCGTACCACGCGCAAGTCGTGGCTGATGAACAGGTAGGCGAGCCCATATTTCGCCTGCAGCGCCCGCAGCAGATCGACAATCTGCGCCTGCACCGAAACATCAAGCGCGCTGGTGGGCTCGTCGAGCATCAGGAACTTCGGCCGCAGCACCATGGCCCGCGCGATGGCAATGCGCTGGCGTTGCCCGCCTGAAAACTCGTGCGGGTAGCGGTCGAGCATGTCGGGATTGAGCCCCACGTCCCTCAGCGCCTCGGCCACCTGTTCGCGTTGCTCGGCGGGCGTGCCGATCTTATGAACCTCGAGTCCTTCGCCAACGATCTGCCCGATGGTCAGGCGCGGGCTCAGCGACCCGAAGGGATCTTGAAACACCACCTGCATATCGCGCCGCAGGGGCCGCAAGTCGTTGCGCTTCAAGCCGTCGATCCGCTGGCCCTGGAAGCGGATCGGCCCTTCGCTGCCGATCAGACGTAAAAGCGCGAGACCCAGCGTGGTTTTGCCCGAGCCGCTTTCCCCGACGACCCCGAGCGTATCGCCCGCTTTCACCGATAGGGTCACGCCGTCGACGGCTTTGATGTAACCCACCGTGCGGCGGATGACGCCGCGCTTGATGGGGAACCACACCTTGAGATCGTCGGCGGCCATCACTTCGGGCGCGTCCGTTACGGGCGCGGGCGGCTCGCCGCGCGGTTCGGCCGCGACGAGATGCTGGGTGTAGGTATGCGCGGGGGTCGAGAAAACCTTCTCCACATCGCCCTGTTCAACGACCAGCCCGTCCTTCATCACGCAGACCCGTCCGCCCAGCTTGCGCACGATGGCAAGGTCATGGGTGATGAACAGCATCGCCATGCCAAGGCGTCGCTGCAGGTCTTTCAGCAGATCCAAAATCTGCGCCTGGATGGTGACATCGAGCGCCGTCGTCGGTTCGTCGGCGATCAGAAGCTTCGGCTTGAGGGCGCACGCGATGGCGATGACGACACGCTGGCGTTGGCCACCGGACAGTTCGTGCG
>CANJEU010000048.1 GCA_947473445.1 Fidelibacterota bacterium
CCTTGAGCCCCGTCGCCGCGAAGGGCGCCGACAGCGGCGTCGCAACCGTGCCGGGGTGCAGCGCGATGCAAGCCGCCTCGGGAGCGCGCCGCGCCAATTCCACGGCCGCCGTCCGCACCAGCTGATTGAGCGCGGCTTTGGACGCGCGGTAGGCATACCAGCCGCCCAGCCGGTTATCGCCGATGCTCCCCACCCGCGCCGACAGTGTCGCGAACACCGCTTTGCCCGCGCGGGGAAGGCGCGGCAGCACATGTTTCATGATTAGCGCGGGTCCAATCGCGTTCAGCGCGAACGCGCGGGCAAGGGCGCCCGCATCGAGGTCCCGCCAGCTCTTCTCGGGCCGCTGCACGTCATCGTGCAGAAATCCCGTCGCATCGATCACCAGGCGAAGTTCACCTAACTCCGCCGCCGCCGCCGCCGCGCGTTCCAGGCTGGCCTCGTCCAGAAGGTCGATGGATGGCGATGTGCGCCGGCTGAATGGAACCACATGCGCGAAATGATGCGCGGCGTGCAGCGCGTCCACCAGCGCCGCGCCGATCCCGCCGCCCGCGCCGAACACCACCGCGACGCCGCCTTGCGCAAACGATCCAAGCCCCACGCCCGCCGTCATCGCGCCGTCAGTTCCAGCGGGCGCGCTCACCCGCGCGTGCCGGCGCGAAGCTGCAGAACGCGCCCCGCAAGGCGCGACAGCAACGGCCGCACCGGAAGAAAAGCCCTATACCCCAACTCCAGAACCATCAGCACACCCGGCAGCGCCGCCGCGCGCGCCGCCCAGCGCCAGCGCGGCAGCCGCGACCAAACCTCCACAAACGCCGCCGCGCCCGAAAGCACGCGCCCATCGCTTGCGCGCACATGAAAGCGCGCCATGGCTTGTTGGGGGGTAACGCCTTCAGGCGGCGCAGCGTGCGCCTCGGAAACGTCGATAAAGCACAGATCACCGGCGGCATCCGTGCGCCGATAATACCCAATCTCCGCCCGGCACAACGCGCACGAGCCATCGAAGAAGACGGTGGATTGAGGGGCCGGTTGCGCCACGATTTCGTCCTTTTTCTCGCACCAAAGCTTGCCGGCGCGCGAGCGTGACGAACGCCCGTCAGCTCTTGTTTATGGTGTGTAACTGTTCTACGTCCCGCGTCGCCGTGTGGATCACACCGCGCAGCGAAACCCCGCGCACGCGCGCCCGCCATATCCGGTTGTTATCTCGTCACCCTGGGCCGCTTGCCCCGCCGACTTGTCCGCCGAAGCCTTGGCGAAGGCGGAAGCTCCAAAGGAGCGAAGGCGGATCCCCAGGGTCCAGAGCCCCAGACACCGGCGGCCTGATATTCTCCTTTTCCTGCCCGGCTATGCGGTCCACAGGGGAATATTTTTGGCCATAATCCATTGTCCTAACTCAATAATACAAGATTTTGCAGCATGCAGCATGGAAAACATTACAAGTCCCCGGCCCAGCCGCCCGTCTCCGGCCCCCTATGTTTTTGGAAATAGGCAATTTCTGCCGGGCTTAACCCGCCATTCACCTTTGGCTCCTAGGCTCCTGGAAACACGTGTCATTTTCGGCCGGAGGTGTCTCTTCGGCCGCGTGAGGTCCTTGGATTGAGCGGCGCCTATCCAAAAGCGCGGGAGACTCTCTACGAAGCGTACTCGGACTTGCCCGAGACGATGAGCGAGGCTGCGCGCGCCGAAGGCAACCGCGACCGGGTCCTCATCACGCTGCTCGCGCTCAACTTCCTGCTCATGGCCTTCTTCGCGGTAATGACCGCCATCGCCGGCGAAACGCGCGCCACCATTGTCGCGCCCATCAGCGCGGCCACATCGTCCACTCCGAATTCACCCAGCGCCGAAGCCCAAGCGCGCATGCTTGAGGAAGAACGCCGCCGCGCGGTCGATCTGCTGCGCGCCTCGGTCGCCCAAGTCTTCGCGCCCGTCATCGCCGCCGAGGAAACCTGGCGCGTGCGCCGTGTCGAGCTCATCGGCAACGACCGCGTCAATATCGAAGTTCCGTTCGCGCTGTTCGCTAGCCCGCAATATGTCGCCGAGGGCGACGCCATTCTCGCCGGCATCGCCGGCGTGCTCGATCCCGGCCCCGGCGGCTATCGGGCCGAGCTTGCCTTGCGCGCCTCGCATGCCGAGACGGACGTTGCGCTCCTCGCCCAGCGCCTCATCGCGCACGGCCTCGCGCCCGCGGCGCTGTCGGTCGGCATCTTGAAGCCGGTCGGCGGCCAGGCCAGCGGCGAAGCCATGCTGCGCTTCAGCTTCCTCCTGCTCGACGACGACGACGATATTGTGACCCGCTTGGCGTGGGGCATTGGCCGATGAACGCCTTGCCCCATCACCTCATCACGCTCACGCCCGCGCCGCTCGCGCCCTCGCTGCCCGCGCTCGGCGTGCGTCCCAATGCGCCCAAGGTCGAACGCTGCGCCGGTCCCACCCGGCTGTGGCTCATCACCATCGTCGATCTGATGACCATCCTGCTCACCTTCTTCGTGCTCATGTTCTCGATGACCAAAATCGACATGGCGCGATTTATTCCCCTGGCGCGCTCCTACGGGGAAGCGTTCGGCGGCGGCCTGCCCGACCCGGCCGTGCCGCGCCTCCCAGAGGTGGCGGCTGTGCCGGGAGACAACCTCAGCTACCTCGAAGCGGTGCTGCGCCCGGCGTTCGCGAAACAGCCAAGCCTGGCCGATGTTCAGTTCCGCGCCACCGCGCAATACATTATTCTGTCCTGGCCCTCGAACCTTGAAGGCCCGAGCAACCAGGGCGGCAAGGATCAGGGCAACGCGCTGTTCGACGCAGGCTCCAGCGGAATTTCCGAAGCCACGCGCCGGCGCGTTTTTGATTTGGGCGGTGTATTGAGCAATTTGCATAACCGCATAGCCATCGTGGGCCAGGCCGCTGTCGCGCCGGCGACCCTTTCGGCTGAAATCAACCCCGCGCAGGCCGGCGCCATCGAGGCTGACGCCTGGCGTCTCGCCATCGGCCGCGCCAATGCGCTCGCAGAATCTCTTGCCGCCTCGGGCTACGACAAGGAAATCACGGTGCTTGGCCGCAACGCGCCCATCACCAGCGCCGATCAGATTCAAATCCTCATCATGCCCGAACGCCCCGCGTCATCATCAGAACGCCCCGCGTCATCATCAGAGCGTCCCGCGTCATGATGAAACACATCGCGCTCGCGCTCACGCTGCTCACCGCCGCTCCCGCGTCCGCCGACGCCGTGCGCTTTGCCGCGCGCGAAGGGTACGGCCGCGTCGTGTTCGAGTGGGATGCTCCCGTGCGCTATGCGGCCGAGGTCGTGGCCGGCAACCTCGTCGTGCAGTTCGAACGTCCCTTCGATATGAATCCGCAATCGCTCGCGCTGCCGCTCGCGCCCTATGTCGGCACGCCGGTCATAAGCGCCGACCGCCGCACCGCCACCTTCCCGTTGCGCCCCAGCGTCACCATGCGCACCTTCACCGTCGGCTCGGCCGTCGTGATTGATCTCGTCGGCCCGCCGCAGCAAGTCGCCGCCAAGCCCGCGGGCACCAAACCTGTCGCCACGCCCATTCCCGGCGGAACCGTCGGTGTGCGCACCGGCCAGCATCCCACCTATTTCCGCGTCGCCTTCGATTGGCCGACCCGTCCAGCCTATAAAGTTGAACGCCGCGGCGAGAATGTCGCCATCGTCTTCCAAGGCAGCGGCAGCATCAATATCGTCGCCCTCAATCAACGCCTTCCGGCCGCCAATCGCGGCGCCACCGTGTCCACCACCGGCGGTCAAACCACCGTCGTCATTCCGCACGCCGCCGCGCTCGCGGTGAACGATCTGACCACGGGCAGCACCATCGCCATCGATCTCACCACCGCCCCCGCTCCGGCGCAAACGGCCGCCGCGCCCGCTCCGGCGCAAACGGCCGCCGCGCCCGCTTCGGCGCAAACAGCCGCTGCGAAGCCCGCGCCGCCCGCCGCCGGGACCAAACCCGAGCCGCAGATCGCTGCCAACGCCGCCAAACCCGCCGCGGCCAAGCCGGTTCCGCTGCAAGGTTCGCAAGCCGCCGCCGCCGCGCTTACCGGCACGAATGCCGCCACCTCCGAAGTCGATGCCGCCGGGCGCCGTGTCACGCGCGCCGCCGCCGGTGGCCGTGTCGATCCGCTCACCTCGCGTCCGGCCGAAGTCACGCTCACCATTCCCTGGGCCGAACCTTCCGCCGCCGCGGTGTTCCGCCGCGCCGAATTCCTCTGGGTAGTGTTCGACCGCTATCAGCAGGTCGATGTCGCCAAGCTCGCTAAGGAAGGCGCGCCCTATATCACCTTCGTCGAACAGCTTCCTTATCGTAACAACACCATCCTGCGCATGGTCACGCGCCCGGATATCAATCCCACCACGCGCCGCGACGGCCTGAATTGGGCGCTCGACTTCCGCGCCCTGCCGCTGCGTCCGACGCAGGCGATTGAAGTGAATGCGCAGCTTGACCGTCGGCAGGCCAATCTGTTCCTGCCCATCACCGAAGCCGGCCGCACGGTCGAGGTCGAAGATCCTGAAGTGGGCGATTATCTGCTCATCGTTCCGGTCATTCCGCTTAGCAACGGCGTCTACCCCGAACGCTCCTTCGCCGATGTCGATCTGCCCGCGACCGCGCAGGGCGTGGTCGTCGTTCCCAAAAGCGATGGCGTGCGCGCGCAGGCCTCGCGTCTGGGCATCGACATCGATGTCGACGGCGGCATGGCGCTCTCGCGCGATCTCCAGCAGGTCGCCGGCGCTCTTGGCGGCGACGACGATATGGTGCGCGTGCTGAACATCGCCGATTGGCAGATCGGCCGCGCCGAGGACTATGTGCGCAACAAACAAGCTCTTCAGTACGCCCTCGGCGACGAGCGGCCCGATATCCGCCAGCAGGCGCGCTTGCGCCTCGCGCGCTTCGAATTCGTCAACGGCTTCTATCCCGAAGTGCTGGGCATCATGCGCGTGATGGCCGCCAACGACGAAGATGTCGAAAACACCGCCCAGTTCCGGGCGCTGCGCGGCGCGGCCACCTTCATGATGCACCGCTATCAAGGGGCCGCCGAGGACTTCAACCACTTCACCCTGGCCAATGAAGAAGACGCCCGCTTCTGGCTCGCCGCGTCGCGCTCGCAGGTCAGCGACCCCCAGGCGCAGGCCGAAACCATGATCCAGACCGGCTCGCTCATCCGCGCTTATCCGCGCCGCGTGAAAATCCCGCTCGCGCTCATGGGCGTGGAAGCCACTATTTCTGCCGGTGACGACTTCGGCGCGCAAGGCTTCCTCGACATGGTGCGCAAGGAAACGCCCGCCGTGAACGAACTCGCCGCCATCGATTACATGGACGGCAAGCTCAACGAAAAAATCGGCGAACTGCAGGTCGCGATTCAGCAGTACCGCAAGGCCGAACAAAGCGCCTCGCTCATGTACAGCGTGCTCGGCGAACGCGCGCGGCTCGAGCTTGAACATAAGCTCGGCACCGTCACCACGGCGCAGTTGATCGAAGGACTTGAAAAGCTCAGGTACCGCTGGCGCGGCGATCACACCGAACTCGAGATGCTGCTGCGTCTTGCCGATCTTTATTCCGAGGAAAAAGACTTCGGCACGGCGCTGCGCACGCTCAAGATCACCACGGCCTATTTCTCAGGCGACAGCCGCGGCGATGAAGCGGCGGGGAAGATGACCGGCATCTTCGAGAAACTCTATCTCGAAAACGAAGCCGACAAGCTGTCACCGGTCACCGCCATCGGCCTGTTCGAGGAATTCCGCTCGCTCGTGCCCGCCGGCGACAAGGGCGACGAGATGATCCGCAAGCTCGCCGACCGTCTCGTCTCGGTCGATCTGCTCACCCAGGCCGCGCTGCTGCTCGAGCGTCAGGTCCAGTTCCGAGTCACGGGTGTTGATCGCGCCCGCATCGGCTCGCGTCTTGCGCTCATCTACCTGCTCGATGAACAGCCCCAGAAGGCGCTCGACATCCTGGCCGACACCTCGACCCCGGAAGCGGGCCGCGAACTCAACGCCCAGCGCCGCCGCCTCGAAGCGCGCGCGCTCACCGATCTCAACAAGGTCGATGAATCCGTCCTTCTGCTCGGCACCGATACAACGCCGGAAACCAAACAGCTTCGCGCCGAGATCTACTGGCGCGCGCAGCAGTGGGCCAATGCCGCCGCCGCGCTGTCCGAACTCGCGCCCGATCCCGAAGGCGTCTCGTCCTTGAGCGCGCAAAACGCCCGCATCGTGCTGGACTGGGCCACTGCGCTAACGCTCGCCGGTGATGAACGCACCCTCGTGCGCGTGCGCCAGCGCTACACCGTGCCCATGGCCACCACCCCGTTCCGCGAGGCCTTCTCCCTCATCACCACCCCGCGCGAACGCGGCGTCATGGACGTCGCCTCCGTCCGCGCTCAGATCGAACAGGCCGAACAGTTCAAGTCCTTCATGATCGACTACAAAGACATGATCGGCGAGAAGCCGCTGAGTGCGATCAACTGACCTTTTCCCCTCCCCCTGAAAGGGCGAGGGGAAACTACCGCGTCCACGCCACTGACATGCCCACCGTCAACGGCCGCACCGGAATCGCCTGCGCGATCCGTCCCAGCGAGAACGGATTTCCAAACGCATAGGTATTGGACTGGCTGCTGGTGATGTTCGTCACATATGCCGACAGGCGCCAGTGATCGTTGAACACGCCCATGCGCACGTTCGCCGTCTGATAGGCCGGCACACTGGCCATAGGCAGCGATCCGATCGCCAGCGCCGACTTGCCGATGATATCGGCTTTCAGGTTGGCGAAGGCCGTCACGCCGTCGCCCAGCGGATACTGGTACTGCGCGGCGAAGGCGCTCGCGAATTTGGGCGCGCCGGGCAGCCGGTTGGTGACCGCGCCCGCCATGCCGGTGGACGGCACCGTCGGATTGTTCCACGACACCGTTCCAATAAAGCGCAAGCGCTCGGTCGCGGCGAAGATGCTTTCCAGTTCGAAGCCCTTATTGCGCCCGTCGCCCAGGTTGGATGTGAACGACAGGCCGTTCGGCCGGATCAGGTCCGCCTGCATGTCGTTCCACAGCGCATAGAAAATCGTCGCATTCACATTCAGGCGCTGGTCGAGGAAGGTGGACTTCGATCCGATTTCAAAGTTCCACAGCCCGTCGGAATCGAAGTTCGAAACCGTCACGGGGCGCCCGCCTGGTGGCGGCGCCGTGATGCGGCTTGCGATATTCACCCCGCCCAGACGGAAGCCTTTTGTCGCCTGGGTATAGAAGAAGTGATCGCGGCTCAGCTGGTACGACAACTCGGCTTTCGGCGTCACACCTGTCTTCTCGTTGCGCCCAACGGCCGTCGCCGGCCCGACGTCGATCAGTTCGTAATTATTCGCTTCGACGTTCACTTCGCCATAGTAAACGCGAAGGCCCGCGCCGGCGCGCAGTTTCGGGGTTATTTGAAATTGCACTTCGCTGAAGGCCGCCGCCTCGGTGCCGAAGTCTTGCCGGTTCTTGATGTAGAACACATCGGCCGGCATCTGCTGGACGCGCGTGAGGACGGACGACGACCGGTCGTAGCGGTGCGAGAAGAAAACACCCGCCACCCATCGCCAGGGATCTTGTCCCGCCGAGGCAAGCCGCGTCTCGTGGTTGACGGTGCGGTAGAGATTGCGCTGGTCGAACAATGTCGGTTCCACCGGCAGGCGGATCAGCGTGGGTACGGCCAGCGAGGCGTCGAAGTTCGCTTTCACGCGGTGATGGATCCAGGCGGTCGACGACGTCACGCTCGCCCCGCCCAAGTCGCCTTCGAGCGTGCCGTTGACTATCACGATCCGGTTCTCGCTCGGCTCGCGCAGGAAGTTCGCGCGCTCAAACGGCGGCCGCACCGCGTCATAGTACTGGGTGTCGTCGGCTTTCACGGCCTGGTAGATCAGCCCCGTGCTGAGGGTCCAGTCGCCGCCCAGGCGCATCTTCACCGTCGTACGGCCACCCGTCAGCAGCGTGTGATTGACCTCGCTTTCGCCAAGACGCGTATCGTCGATATAGCCTGCGTCGCTGCGCCGGTAGGCCACCGTGCGCCAGGCGGCTTTGTCGCCCACCAGCGGCACATTCACCATCGCATCGGCCGTATGCGAAACGCCGTCGCCGCCGGTCAGGCCGACGTCGGTCGCGGCCCTCGCCTCGAATTTTCCCATCACCGGTTGGCGGGTGATGATGCGCACGAGGCCGCCGATCGAGCCTCCGCCGTACAGCGTGCCCTGCGGTCCGCGGATGACTTCCACCCGGTCCACATCATGAAGCTGAAGCGCGGGTGAGGGGGCGTTGAACACCACGCGCGTCTCGTCGATGTACAGACCCACGGTCGATTGCGTATTGCCGATGAACGGTCCGTCGGACATGCCGCGGATGACGAACTTATTGCGCCCCGGTCCCTGGTTGGTCGTCGACAGGCCCGCGACGAAGGCCGAGATGTCTTGCGTCGAGCGCACGCCATAATCGTTGAAGGTGCCGCCCGTGATCGCCGCCACCGACATGGAGGTTGTCTGCAGCGCCATCGGGCGCTTGATTGCGGTCACGATGATCTCTTCCAGCGGCGGCAGCGCGAGCGGGATGGTCGGTTGCTCCAAGCGCACCTCGCGTGTCAGCGGCCGCGGGAAGATGCGCCAGACCGTCGGGTCGATCATTTCGAAGGCGAGGCCCGTGCCGGTCAGCAGCGTCTCAAGCGCATCGGCCACCGTGCGCGTGCCGGCGACAGGCACGCTCACCTGGTTGGTGAGCACGACGCCGGTCAATCCAATGGAGATGTCCGCTTGCGCGGACAGCGCAACGAGCGCGCTGCTCAGCGCCTGCGCCGGGATATCAAATCGTGTGGAAGGTTCAGCCGCGCGCGGGGACGCGCCGGCCGAAAGACAGGCGAGCGCAAGCGCGCCCAAGAATGCATGAGCGAGCCGGTAGCGCGGCAATGCGTAGACCAACGGGCGCAACACTCCCCCTGCGTTGCAAGCCCCTCACCGTGAGGTACCCCGCTGCAATCTTACTTCATTCGCATTTTCCGCAACAACTACTGGAAGCAGGGCTTCCAGACGCCGCAGGGTCGTCATCTGGTCCTCGATTTTCAGGATCCCTGAGAACCGCAGCGCCCCGGTCTCGGCGTCGCCGACCACAATCGGACGTCCGTAGTAGCGGGAAAGGTCGGAAGCAACCTCAGATAGGGGCGCGTTGGTATAGACGGCGCGCCCGCTCCGCCATGCGGCGGCCGTGCTCGGGTCGATCTTGGCGACATGATAGGCCGCTACGCCCTCACGGGCCGCGTATTGGTCACCGGCGCCGAGGCGGACGTTGCCGCGGGGGCCTTGGGCCCGCACCTCGACTTTGCCCTGTTCGACCGTCACGGTGATTCGCCCGTCATGGCGCAGCACATTGAAGGTCGTGCCCACAACGCGCACGTCCCGGTCGCCCACGGTTACATTGAAGGGACGGGCGGCATCGCTGAGCACTTCAAACAGCGCTTCACCCTTGGCGAGCCGCACCTCGCGGCTGCGGCCGGTCAGACTCACGCTGATCTCGGTGTTGGTGTTGAGGTGGACGCTCGATCCATCGGCCAGTTGCACATCCAGGCACTCACCGGCCGGGGTCGAAAGGGTGTCCCACTCTTGCGCGCTAAACAGATCCGGCCGCGCGACGATCGCGACCAGCACGGCCGCGGCAAGACCGGCTATGCCCAGGAATGCGCGCGAAGACATGCGCCGCGCCGGTGTTGCGGCGACCATAAGTTCGCGGTTGAGTGACAGAAGTTCCACCGCTTCGCTGGCCGCGCCATCGACCGCGTCAAACGCGACACGGTTACGCGGATCGGATTCAAGCCAGGCGGTGAAGCCGTCCCAGTCGCCGTCGGGCGAGGCGCCTTCCAGCCGCGTATGCCAGTCGGCCGCCGCTTGCAGGCGCTCGGTCTCTGCCGTTGACGGTACGGAAGCGCTCAAAATCCACCTCGTAAGGTACTCATC
>CANJEU010000049.1 GCA_947473445.1 Fidelibacterota bacterium
ATAAATTTTCAGATGCCCCCCGCTGAAGCGCTTGGGATTGCGGTGAAAATAATAGACGTATGACAATGTCCGGTGCGCGATATCAGGCAATCCGTTGTCGGTGTGCGTATTGAAGAAATCACCATCACCGTGCGCCGAGATTTGACATTCCATTGTGCGGAAATTGATCGGCGGCATCTGCAGCGCCTGGAAGATTCGCGGCATGGTCTCGTAAAGCTTACGGCCGACCGTGGGGGCAATTTCGGCGACATTGTCGAGAATCCGCGAGCGGCGCAGCTTCGTGTCAGTGCTGTAGGTGCCCTGCTGGGCTGCCAGCGAGACAGTGGAATCACGAAACTCGCCTTGATGGGCGAGGGCATAAGCCATTGCACTTTCCGCGTCCGCCTCGGTCAGAAAGTTCTCGAGCAGAGCGTAGGGTGGATCCATTTCAATTCCGACGACATCCCGCGCGTTCACCGAAAGAGGCCCGCCGTCCGGCGTTTGGAGCTTCAGGATGCTGGTCTCTGCATGGCCCGGCGTATTGACGCAGACGCCGATGGCGCGCGCGGTCGGTTCATCATTGGGAACGACGCAAGCCTGGCGGCCGCCGTCACGTAAATGCAAAGTCGCCAGCTGCACGTTTGATCCCCTATTTGCCCGCCGTGGGCTCAGAGGGATTTCTAGCAATCAGACGTCGCGGGTGTCGATGGTCACGTCGGTTGTAACCGTCGATTTCGGATTATATGGATCCGTCACGACACGGAATTCCGATTTCCAGGCGCTTTCCGAGACGTCGCAGCGCAGATAGCCTCGCTGAGCCCCGTTCACGTGATCGACGTGGGCGTTATAGCCCTTGGCGGCATTGAGCGGATCCCACCAGGGGCAGTTGGACGAGATCGACGTGCCGCAGAAATTGTGCCCGATGCGCTTTGATTTCGCGTCCCACGGATCGGCATGGATCCGCATGGCCGCTGCGCAGTGCCAATCGCCGCTCAGCACGATGGGATTTGAGACCTTCGCCAGAGCGTCGATCAGACGCTGGCGTTGCACAGGATAGCCATCCCACTGGTCCATATTCACGACGGCCGTATCCGCGGGTGCGTTGTAACGGTAAGGGGCGAACCACGTCTGCGACGCGAGCACATTGAACGGCGCCCCGGAACGCTTCAGTTCATTGAGCAACCAGCGCTCCTGCGCCCCGCCGGTCATGGTCAGGTTAGGATCTGAAAGCTCCTCGCATAAAGGATCGCCCGGATTGCCCCGCGCCTCGCAGACCTGGTCGGAGCGATACTGGCGCGTATCGAGCACGTGAACCTGCGCAGGCCCAAAACGATACGTTCCATAGAGTTGAAGGTGGCTGTCGAGACCATTCAAGGTCGGCGGCTCTTCGAGCGGCATATGTTCGTAGTACGCCTGAAGCGCGGCGATCTTGCGCACTTTGAATTCAAGCGGCGTCTGCGCCCAAGGGTCCTGGGGGATATCGCCCGCCCAATTGTTATCGATTTCATGATCGTCGAGGGCGGTGATCCACGGTGCGGCCGCGTGGGCGGCTTGCAGGGATGCGTCGCCCTTATAGAGCGCATATCGATTACGGTAGTCCCACAAGGTGACGATTTCCGCGCTGTTATGCTGACGCACAACGCGCGGACCGAGCGGTGAGGGCCCGCCTTCATAGATATAGTCGCCAATCTGGATCACACAGTCGGGCGCCCATGCGGCCACATCGTCGTAGGCGGCATAGTAGCCGGATTCAAAAGCCTGGCAGCTGGTCAGCGCGATCTTCGCGGACTTGCCCGCGACATTGGCCGTGCGTGTCCGCCCGACGGGGCTTTCGTCTTTACCGTAAGTGAACTGGTACCAATAGTCCCGTCCCGGCTCTAAACCGCGCAAGGTCACGTGAACGGAATGGGCTTTCGCATCGGACGTTTCGACAAGGCCCTCGCGCACTGTGCGCCGCATGGCCTGATCGGAACAGAGGCGATAGCGCACGGCGACTTTGCCGGGCGCCATGCCCCCGCCGCGCAGCGGTTCAGGAGCAAGCCGCGTCCACAGCACAATGCCATCGGGCCGCGGTGAGCCCGACGCGACACCGAGGGTGAAATGATATTTTTCTGATTGCGCAAAGGCGCGTGGTACGGAAATCGTAAGGCCGCCCGCGGCCATGAAAAAGCGCCGTGTGATCATTCCCGCCCCCCGGTCTAAAAGAAGATCCGGGGCAGATCCTAGACGGATCCGCCCCGGTCGCAACAGTTAGAACTGATAGCCGTACTGGATCCAGAACGCGCGCGGCTTACCGTAGAATTGGTACGTGTAGTAGTAAGCCGAATCGTTGGGGCCGATTTCGCCGCGCACGCCCGCCTTGTGGTAGGCCTGATCGGCCGTACCGCCACGTTCGGAGTACACCTTGTCTAGGAGGTTAACCCCGCGCAGCATGAACCTATGCTGCAGCTCCTCGCCGAGGAAGTACTGGACCGAGGCGTTGAGCACAAAGTAGTTGCCGAAGTTGACGTCCGGATTTGTGCGTGCGCCGGAGGCATCAACGAAGCGGGCGGCGTTATTCTGGACATACACCCACTCGGGGCCCTGCAAGCGCGGATTCAGGGCGATGACCCAACGTTCACTGGGCGTGTAGGTGATAAGCGCCGAGGCCATCCATTCCGGACGCTCGCCGGCTTGGCGGGTCCGATTTGCTCCCGCCGGGCCAGGTACGATCGTTGTCAGAGCCGCACCGGTGCCCGCACGGACGGCCGTCAGACCGAAGATCGGGTTAGGTTCCAGAGACTCTTGCTTGGTGAAGCTGAAGTCGGCCTGGATCTGGTCAAGATCGATGGAGACGTCGAGGGTATAGCCTTTGATGTTTTGCTCGGCTTTTGTATTGAAGAAGGCCGAGCTCAACCCGGTGAGGCCAAAGCTTGCGAACGTCGCGCAGAACTCGGTCGGCGTGATGATGTTGGGGTTGATGACGCGCGTCGGATCAACGCCAGGGCACACGTCGCGGATAGCTGCGCTGCCGAACAGGTTGGTGATGTCGGTGGTGAAATAACCTGCTTCGACGTTGAAGGTACCGCCCATGACATCGCCGTTGATGCCGAGGCCGGCGCCGTAGGTTTCAACATCCTGCGGCTGGATGGTGGGGTTGTTACGGGTGTTGGCGAACAAGCCCGCTTCCTGAGCGCGCGGGTTGTTGTAGGACGTGCCGCCGCTGGCGCGAGCGTAGACGCCCGAACCAAACTCTTGGCGCGCTGAGAACTTCCAGATGAAGTTGTCGGCGAAGAGATTGTTGAAGTCCTTGCGCGCGCCGACCGAGATGTTGGTACCATCAAGGATCGGCAGATCGATTTGGACGTCGCCGTAGATGCCCAAAGAATTGATGTGATCTTTCGAAACGCCATAGTCGTCGGCAGATTGATCGTAGGTCGTCGTGCGCTGCACCCCAAGAACGGCCGACATCCATTCGGTCACTTCGTACTTGCCGCGAACGTTGGCGCCGTAGTCTGTGAAGCCGGCGCGCAATTGCGTGCCTTCGCCGTAGCCCTTTACAGGAATGCCGGTGCCGAAGTTGGCAATCGACTGAATCACGGTGCCCATGGGATCGCCAATGCGGAACGGATTGGTCAACGTGCCTTTAATGCGGCCTTGGGCATCAACGTAGGGACCTTGCCGCGACACGCCATCGGCCTTTGTGCTGGTTTCCGGATTGGTCACGCAACCGCCGAGGAGTCCGTTTGCGGCCGCATAGGCTTCGAATTGGCTGGCGACTGTGAATGGGCGGCCAGTCGCCGGATTGATAATGCTTTGCGGAATCCGGCAAATCTGCACGTCGACTTCCGTGTTCCACAGCTCAGGCTGCGAGAAATAGGCTTCCGCCTCGACCTTGAAGCGGTCGGTGATCTGGCTGTTGAAGGCAAGATGCCACTTCGGGAAGTCCGCCCAGTTCGGATTGTAGACGTGATCGGTGGGGAAGGAGTCATGGAAGTACGTATTGACGAGCTCGACGCCCGCGCGAAGCTCGGTCTGGTCGCCTATCTTCCAGAGATACTTGGCGCCGATCGAGTTGTAGCTATAGGGGTAGTCGTGTTTGCCACCGGCTTCATAGACCGTGTCGGAGTAAGCTTCGCGACCGAAGATCGGTTGGGAGTCCGTGTTGTAAGAGCGGCCGTAGAACATCAGGCTGTGTTTGCCTTCGGCGTCGATCGGGAAAGAAACGTTACCGAAAATTTCACGGGTCTTGTAAGCGCCGAAGTAGGTTCCGATTTCGCCTTTGAACGTGCCGTCGGGCTGTTTGTATTTCACCGACACCACGCCGAGGCCGCCGTTGCCGCCGTAATAAAGGCTCTGGCCGCCGCGGAAGATTTCAACCGAGTCGATCACGCGCGGATCGATGGCGGTGGCGCCCCAGATGTCTTCAAGCGGGGTGCCGCGATCGAAGGTGGGTACGCCGTCAACGAGCAATAGGGTATCGCGATCGGTGCCGCCGTCGATGCGGATGGTGAATTCGCCTTCGTCAGGCGAATAGCCGACGTTGGCGCCGCGGATGAGACCGCCGGCCAACTCGGCGAAGTTGGTGAAGCCCCCTGTCGCGATTTCGGCATCACTGATGACTTGGACCTGCGTGCCGTATTTCGAGAAATCGACGGCGACATCCGATACCGCTTCGCGGTTGATGCGCTGGCCTTCGACCATGATTGTCTCAAGGTCACCGGACGCGGCGAGTTGCGACGACTGCGCAAGCTGCGGCGCGGGCTCCGCGGCGGCGAGCTGTTCAGCCGGCGCAGCGCCTTGCGCCTGATTGAGCTCGGCCTGCGCGCGCGCCAGTTCTTCCTGGGCCGCGAGCACACGCTGCTGCGCTTCGGAGAGCTGCGCTTGCGCCTGGGCAAGCTGCTGCGTCTTTCCGCTTTCAATGGTCTGCGCCTGCGCAAGGCTGATGCTGCTGCACGACGCCAGCAGGAACGCGGCGAAGGATGCAACGCGGCGCCGCGTAATGCGGGCGGTAGAAGCGTTAGTTGCGATTAAGTACGGCTGATGCCCCATAGGTCTCTCCTTACAGATTTCGTCTCATGCACGGGAAATGACGAGCCCGCTCCCCCTGCTCGCCCTTTTCCCGATGAGGACTGAACTCTTAAACCTGCCCTATGACAGCGGCGTGAAATCCGCATGACTCGTATATGAAGATAATTCAGAACTCTTGGCTTCTACTTTGACTTAAGTTCATATTGCTCAAAGCGGAAAGACAGTGATGGGTTCGATGTTTGATTCAACGCAGATAAAGAGCGGCGCGATTGTCAGCGCTGACAAAGCGCGCGCAGTCATTGCGGCCGCCGGCGGCGTCCTCTTGGATTGGGACGGGTGCGCGGCCGTCGGCAACCGGCCAACCCCCGAGGCGCTCGCGTTTATTCAACGCCACGCCGCCAAGCTCGCGATCGTCTCGAACAATTCAACGCTTCTGCCCGAGGACATCACCGGTATTTTGAGCGAGGCAGGCGTCACATTTCCGGCCGCGCGCGTCTTTCTTGCAGGAGTCGAAGGTTTGACCTACTTCTCTCGCGTCATGGGCGGCCGCACGCTCGTCGTGGCCAGTCCGCGCATGAAGGCGCTCGCGCGCCGCGTGGGCATAACAATGGTACAGGCCGAAGCCGACGTCGTCGTACTTCTACGCGATACGCGTTTTTCTTATGCAAAGCTTGAACGCGTGGTGTGTTCGCTGATGGGCGGCGCCCGCCTGGTGGTCGCCAATCCCGATATGACTCACCCAGGCGTTAACGGCAAGATTGTGCCGGAAACAGGCGCCCTTTTAGCCGCCATCGGCGCCTGCGTGGATTTGTCGCGCATCGATATTCAATTCATCGGCAAACCGTCGCCGTTCCTGTTCGAAAGCGCGTGCGCCGCGCTGAAAATCCCGCCGGAGTCGGCTGTCATGATCGGCGACAATGCCGAAACCGACATGGAAGGCGCCCGGCGCATGGGAATGCCCGGAATCCTCGTATCTCCCGGCTCGAAGCTATCGTTCGCGCAGTTGCTGAAGACACAAGCGCGCACACCTGCAGAGGAAGGCGACGTTGTATTGGAGGATACGTCGCGAAAGTTTGTGCGGCCATCGTCGCGTTTTCATTCCGTCGGCCGCAGAAACTAGAATCGCTTGATCGAGAGCACCTCGAACGTCCGGCGCAATGTTTCGGTCGCACGGTCGTAGTCGGCCAGCGCGAGCGCCGCGATGAGGGTATCGATCACACAAAGCTGCGCTATACGGCTGGTCATAGCCTCAGTGCGGAATTTGGTTTCGCGCGCCATGGTAAACAGCGTCACGTCGGCGTGCGCATGAATTGGCGCCCGCGCGAAATTTGTAATGACAATGGTTTTGGCGCCCGCCGCCTTGGCGATCTGTGTGGAGGTGACCGTTTCGTGGGTCGCGCCGGAATGCGATACCGTGAGGACCGCCACCTTTGGCCCGGTACGCGAGGCGCTGATCGCCTGAATATGACTGTCCGTGACCGCCTTTGCATCCAGACCGATCCGCAGCATGCGGTAGTGCGCGTCCTCGGCTATAGGCGCTGACGACCCGATGCCGTAAATCTCGATGCGATCGGCCGCGCGCAGGATGTTCACCGCCTTAGCGATCTCAGTCGGCTTTAGCACCGAAAGGGTATCCCGTAGCGCCTGAATGCCCGAATGGAACATCTTCCGGCAAACGGCCGACGCATTATCGGATTTCTGCAAATCTTCGTGAATGTACTGGACGGGTTTCACAACCTCCTGAGCGAGGCTGAGCTTCAATTGTTGAAAACCGCTCATCCCAAGGTGGCGGCAGAAATTGATGACACTGCCCTGGCTGGCGCCGGTCGCCTCGGCAAGTTCGGTGACTGACATGCGCACGACGCGGTCGGGTTGATTGAGCACAAAGTCCGCAATGGAGCGCGCGCTACGCCCTAAGGATTTATACTGGCTGCGGATCCGCGGGATTACGTTTTCGAGGGGCGCTTGTTGGGACGTTGTTGCCCGCGATTTCAGCGACCGAGTCTTGGTCTTAGTAGCCATGCCTCACCTTGCCTGATGTAGGGGCCGTTAAACTACAGGTACCGCCGGCGCAACCGGGCAGCAAGCTGGTCGATGACGAAGACCATAACAAATATTGCAACGAGTATGGTTCCGACATGGCTGTAGTTGAACATATCGAAACGGCCCTTCAGCTCCTGGCCGATACCTCCCGCGCCGACGATCCCGATCACGGTCGCCGTGCGCACGTTGCGATCCAATACATAGAGCGCATAGGCGATATATTGCGGCATCACGTCTGGCAAAATGGCATGGCACAGGACTTTTAACTTGTTGGCCCCGATGGCGCGCAGGGCTTCCTGCGGCTTGACGTCGGAATTCTCGATATCTTCAGCAAAAAACTTGCCCAAGAAGCCCGCAGAGTAAATCGCCAGTGCGAGGACGCCCGCGATGGGCCCGAAACCATACGCCATGACCAGGAAAAGGGCGCTCACGAGTTCGGGCACGGCGCGTAAGCCGCTGACGAGCGCGCGCGCAATCATGTAAGTATATCTGTTTAACGTAAGGTTGGAGGCCGAGAAAAAGGCGAGTGGGGCGCTCATCACGATGGCGATGACCGTGCCCCAAAGTGCAATTTCAAGCGTCTCAACAAGCTTAGCTGCGACGTGAATGAGGTAGCCCACGGGCTCAACGAGAAATTCGACGGTTTCGGTGTGGGCCTCCATCGTGAGCGTCTCGGGATTCATGCGCTCCACCTGGTGGGCGACCGTCTCGATATGCGCGAGCAGCGGGAGCTCAGTTCTGTCGAAGCCCTCAATGCGGCTTATATCGGTACGCTTGGCGACCTGCAGCGGGAACAAGGATCCGGCGATTTTCTCCACACCCCGGGCCACTTGCGAGTCGACGTCCAGACCCGCTGCGGCCATGAGCGCGTCGCCCGTGAGGCGCACCATGCGGTCCACTTCCACATGGCGCCCGGTTTGAATCAGGAGCCCGACAGCGAGCAGAATAACCACGAGAGTGCGCGTTTCGAGCCATCGCGGAAATGCCCAGCCGGCCACCGCGCGCCGCTCCGCGAGCGAGGCGCCGGTCATGATGCGCGTGCCTTATCGACCGCATAGATACGTGTTTCCACCGACGCCGTGAAGGCCGAGGGCGGGCCGTTGAATATCGCTTCGCCGTTCCGCAGCGCCACGATGCGATCGGCGAATTCCATGGCGAGATCGAGTTGGTGCAGGCTGCACAGCACGGTGGCGCCCCGTTCGCGCGCCTCCCGCCGCAGGAGGGTCATGATGTCGCGGCTTGTGCGCGGATCCAGGCTCGCCACTGGCTCGTCAGCGAGAATCGCCGTTGGATCGGCCATGAACGCCCTCGCGATACCGACGCGTTGTTGCTGACCGCCCGACAGTTCGCTCACGCGGCGCGTAAGATGCTCGGGCGCGAGCCCCACGGCCGCGAGGAGATCGCAGGCTTTCTGTTTGTCCTTCGCGCCAAATAAACCGAGTACGGCGCGCAACGTCGGCGTCGCCGGCAGCGCGCCCGCTATCACATTGTGCGCAACACTGGCGCGGTTCACGAGCGCGAACTGCTGATAGATCATCGCCACCCGCCGGCGAAGCCGCGGGAGGGTGATTGGCGTGAGCGCTTCGCCGCTAAGGACGATGCAACCCGCGTCCGGGACTGCCAGACCGTTTACCGTACGCAGGAGAGTCGACTTGCCGCTGCCCGATGGCCCGAGGATGACGCAAAACTCGCCCGCAGCCACGGTGAATGAAACATCGTTCAAGGCCTGGGTGCCGTCGGCAAAGGTTTTCCCAATGCCCGCAAAAACAACCGCGTCGAAGCTCACGGCTGCGATGCCTTTTTCAGTATTTTGCCCTTCATGGCGTCATCGATGGTTTCCATCATCTTGGCGGGAACGCTGAATTGCGCCTCGGGAAAGTTGGCGTCATAGCCGTCCACTTTCCGCCCACCGTACCCGCGGATCATCTCAGGCGTGACACCGGGCGCGGTTGCGAGGCCTGCAAACGCAGTTTTCAATTTAAGCTTAAGTTCCGGCGGAAGATGCGTGCCCATGGCGATAGGGGGATTGGGAATTGCAACACTGCGCGCGACCACCTTTAGGTCCTTGGAGTTCGCCGCGCCCTGGTTTACGGCCTTCTCGAAGGATTCAAACGAGAGACTCGCCGCCTCCACCTGGCCTTGCGTCAACGCGGCGAGACTGTTGGCGTGGCTGCCGGTGAGGCGCACGGCGCCGAGATCGCGGATAGGATCGAGTTTCGCACCAAGGATCATTGCCATGGGAAACACAAAGGACGACGCGGAGTTGATGTCGCCGAACGCAATGCTGTGACCTTTGAGATCGCCGATCTTTGTGATCGGCCCGCCCGCACGCGCGAAGATGCCGGCATAGTAAACCGACTTCCCATTCTCAATTGCCACCGCTAGCAGCTCGGCGCAGCCGCGCTCGTGCGCCTGCACATAGGCGACCGGGCCAAGGAATGCGACGTCGGCGGAACGATTGCACATGGCTTCGACTACAGCGTTATAGGATTGGCCGACGCGCAGCGTGAATTGTAGTCCGGTGATACGGGCGACGGCGTTAAAAACCGGCGCGAAGTCGGCCCTCGTGCCCTCCTCCGTGCCGCCATCGGCCGGGATAAGAACCACTTCCAACGCGCGCTGCTTCTCGGCGGCCAAAGTGGCCGCGGGCAGCAACAGAGCAAGGATCAGAAGGCGAAAAAACATGAAGGTCCTCCCTGGGCGGACCCTTTCAAGTATGCGCGTAGCGAGCCCTCATAAAGTGACTGTTTTGTGTACCTGATTGCCACGCTGGGGATAGCTTTCTGTCTGCCGATCAACGGTTTAGCCAGACGCAACCTGTCAATCATTCAATTTTCGTTATAATTTAATTGAGAAATGTTCATATTCTCTTCATGCCGGTTGGTGGGCCGCCTGACCGACAA
>CANJEU010000050.1 GCA_947473445.1 Fidelibacterota bacterium
AGCGACGCCCCGGGAACTTTGGTTTGTGACGAGGATGAGATCGTGGAAAAGGAACTGGTAAGCGGCATCACCTACAGCCGGGACGAAGCGAAGGTGACGCTGGTCGGCGTGCAGGATCAGCCGGGCGTGGCCGCGTCCATCTTCGGACCGCTGGCCGAGGCGAATATCAACGTCGATATGATCGTGCAGAATACGAGCCGCGAAGGCACGACGGATCTGACCTTCACCACCAGCCGCGCCGACCTCGACCGCGCGCTGAAGGTGATCAAAGAGAATATGAAGGTCCCCTACGAGACGATTGTCACGGATAAGTCGGTCGTGAAGGTCTCAGTGATCGGCGTCGGGATGCGCAGCCATGCCGGTGTCGCGCAGACCATGTTCCAGGCTTTGGCGGACCGGAAGATCAACATCCACATCATCTCGACCTCCGAGATCAAAGTCAGCGTGCTTATCAGCGAAGAATATACCGAGCTCGCGCTGCGGGCCTTGCACACGGCGTACGGCCTCGACGCTTAGAAAGAGACTGGAACTGACATGTCGGACGCGGTCGCAAAAGAAATGAACACTCCGACCGTGCCCGCGACGGAGATCAGCCCGCGTCTGGCCGCGCTATGGAAACGCGGCACGGACTTCCTTGAGTGCCCCATCGCAATCATGTGCGGGGCGATGTCCTGGGTGTCCGAGCGCCACCTGGTGGCGGCGATTTCGAACGCTGGCGGCTTTGGCGTGATTGCCTGCGGGTCGATGACGCCCGCGCTGCTCGATGCGGAAATCAAAGCAACCCGGGCGCTGACCAAAAAGCCCTTCGGCGTCAACGTCATCACCATGCATCCGCAGCTGATGGAGTTGGTGGAAGTTTGCGCGGCCAATAAGGTCACGCACGTGGTGTTCGCCGCCGGGCTTTCGCCGGGCGAGGCCATGAAGAAGGCCAAGCTTTTCGCCAAGGTGGTGTGTTTCGCGCCGGCCGCGAGCTTTGCCAAACGCCTTATCAGAAGCGGTGCGGACGCCATCGTGGTCGAAGGTTCGGAAGCGGGCGGCCACATCGGGCCGGTGTCGACCTCGGTGCTCGCGCAGGAGATTTTGCCGGTGATCCGCGATGTGCCGGTGTTCATGGCCGGCGGCATCGCGCGCGGGGAAGCCATAGCGTCCTACCTCGAGATGGGCGCTTCGGGTGTGCAAATGGGCACGCGTTTTGTGTGCGCGAGCGAAAGCATCGCGCACCCCAACTTCAAACAAGCGTTCATCAAGGCCTCGGCACGCGAAGCCATGCCTTCGGTGCAGCTCGATAAACGATTCCCGGTCATCCCCGTGCGCGCGCTTATCAACAAGGCGACGGAATCTTTCAACGATAAGCAGCGTGAAGTGCTTGCGAAATTCGACCGCGGCGAACTTGACCAGCAGGCCGCCCAGCTCGAGATCGAACATTATTGGGCCGGGGCCCTGCGCCGCGCGGTGATCGACGGAGACGTGGAGAACGGCTCGCTCATGGCGGGCCAAAGCGTCGGTATGGTGACCCGTGAAGAGCCCGTGACCGCCATTATGTCCGAGGTCATTGCGCAAGCCAACGCGGCGCTCTCGGGGCGTCTCGCGTCATGAGCGGCTTCAGCGCCGCTGGTCTGCGGCGCATGCTCTCGCGCCTGCGCGATGTCATGGCCGGCATCGGCGCGGTGCAAGAGCGCCTCGATAAGGTCGTGGCCCTGATCGCCGACGATCTTAAAGCCGACGTCTGCTCCTGTTATGTGATGCGCGCCGGCGAAGTGCTTGAACTGTTCGCGACCTTCGGTCTGTCGCAGAAAGCCGTTCACTTGACCCGCCTGCGGGTCGGCGAAGGTCTCGTCGGTGAGATCGCCGCCCATGCGCGCCCCGTCGCTCTTGCCGACGCCTGGTCGCATCCGCAGTTCGTCTACCGGCCCGAAACGGGCGAAGATTTCTTCCGCTCGCTGATGGGCGTGCCGATGATTCAGGCCGGCCGCGTCATCGGCGTTCTTGTGGTGCAGACGCGCCAGGAACGCCCGTTCAACGACTGGGAAGTCGAGACCCTTGAAACGGTCGCGATGGTGATCGCCGAGTTGATGGCGGCCACGCAGATCGTGCGGCGCGAGGAGTTGTTCCAATCCGAAGGCAACGCGCTGCTGCATGTGCGTTTGACGGGCGTGTCGCTGCATCCGGGCGTCGGGATCGGCGTCGCGGTCATGCATAAGCCGCACGTGCGCATCGGCCGCCTGGTGAGCGACGATCCGATTGTGGAAGAAAAGCGCCTTCAGGTGGCGCTCGATACGCTGCGCGCGGAGGTCGATGCGCTGATCGACGGCGCGCACGGGGATGATTTGGGCGACAGCTACCGTGACATCCTGGAAGTCTACAGGATGTTCGCCGACGACCGCGGCTGGATCAGCCGGATTTCCGAAGCCATTGCCTCGGGCCTGACTGCGGAGGCCGCGGTGCAGCGCGTGCACGACGATACGCGGATCCGCATGATGCAGGTGAGCGACGCGATCCTGCGCGAGCGTCTCCAGGACCTTGACGACCTTGCCAACCGGCTGCTGTCGATTCTAGCCGGCGGCGGTATGAAAGCCGAGCTGCCCGACAACGCGATCCTTGTGTGCCGTTCCATCGGCCCGACGGAACTTCTCGACTACGACCGCCGCAAGCTCAAGGGCCTCGTCATGGAAGAGGGTTCGCCCACCATGCTCGCGGCCGTGGTGGCCAAAGCGCTTGATCTGCCGGTGGTGGCGCAAGTGCAGGGCGCGCTGAATCGTATCGACGCGTTCGATCAAATTGTGCTGGATGCCAATGCCGGCCAGGTAGTGCTGCGGCCTTCGGAAGAAGTGGTGGACCTGTACACCGCCGCGGTCGAGGCGCGCGTGAAGCAGAAAGCAGCCTATGTCGCGTTCCGTGATCTGCCGGCGGTGACGCGGGACGGGGTCAAGATCTCGTTGCACCTCAACGCCGGGTTCCTGCTCGATATGCATGGCCTGACGGAAACAAATGCCGACGGCATCGGCCTGTACCGCACCGAAATGCCGTTCCTTGCGTTGCCGACCCTGCCGGACGTGAAGACGCAGGAAACACTGTACAAGCAGGTGCTGGACGGCGCGGGGGGACGCCCGGTGACATTCCGTACGCTCGATGTGGGCGGGGACAAGATCGCGGCCTCGTCGACGCAAGCGCCCGAAGACAATCCCGCGATGGGCTGGCGCTCGATCCGCCTGACGCTCGACCGGCCGTCGCTGCTGCGCCAGCAGTTGCGTGCGTTGATCAAGGCGACCGCGGGACGCCAGCTGCGTGTGATGTTCCCGATGATCGCGACGCTCGCGGAGTTCGATGCGGCGCGTAAAATTCTGGATATGGAGTTGGTGCGTCATGCGCGACACGGCGGACGCCCGCCCTTGTCGGTGAAGGTCGGCACCATGCTCGAGGTGCCCTCGCTGCTTTGGCAGCTTGAGGAGCTTGCCAAGCGCGTCGATTTCATCTCGATCGGCACGAACGATCTGATGCAGTTCATTTTCGCCGCCGACCGCGGCAATACACGTCTTGCGCATCGCTACGATACGCTTTCGCCGGCGGTGCTGCGCATGCTGAGCGGCGTGATCGCGGCCTGCGATGCGGGGCATGTCGAACTGTCGGTGTGCGGGGACCTGGCGGGCGCACCGCGTGAGGCACTGGCGCTGGTGGCGCTGGGCTTCCGCACACTGTCGATGTCCGCCGCGGGGATCGGCCCGGTCCGCGCGGCTATTCGCAGTGCAACCTTGAGCGAGCTTGGGTCTTTTGTGCGCAGCCGCCTCATGGCGCCGCAAGCATCATTACGCGAAAGTCTGCGCGCTTTCGCGCTCGATCGCGGGCTGGCGGTTTAGAACCGGACCAGTAAAAATCCTGGCGTGATAAATCAACGCGGAAAACGCAAGCTTCCCATTAAGGACCGAGGCCGATAAGTTTAAGACGTGTGTTAGACCACGCGGGAAAAACGAGGTCACACACGAAGGGTGTTGGGGGATATGGCCGAGACGCGAGATCGTTCGAGCAAACTGTTTATGAATTTCGGAGAAAGCGCCGCGCCGCCGGAGAGCAGCGTGCCGGCCGCTTCAGCCGATCTTGGAAAACTGCTGTGCGCGACACGGATGCGGCTGGGCAAAGACCTGCAGCGCATCGCCGACGTTTTGCACATCCGCTACAACTTCCTCGTGGCCATCGAAGACGGCCGCTATGAAGATTTGCCGGGCCAGGCTTATGCCATTGGCTTCGTGCGCGCCTATGCCGATCACCTCGGCCTCGACGGCGACGAAATCGTGCGCCGCTATAAGGAAGAGAGCGCCGGCCTGAAACAAAAGTCGGCTTTTGAATTCCAGATGCCCACGAGCGATTCCGCGCTGCCGTCGGGCACACTGCTGCTCATCGCCGTCGTGGCCGGCATGGTGATCTATGGCGCGTGGTATTCGATGGCCGGTTCCGACCGCAGCGCCGTCGAGCTTATTCAAGAAGTGCCCGAACGCCTTGCCGCGATCGCCAACTCGGACACCATCCAGGCCGCGCTGCCGGTTGTGGCTCAGCCGGGCCCGACCGATGTGGTTGATGGGGGGGATCTTGCGTCCGAGCCCGATGAAACACCCGGCGAAACGCCGGGCGAAATACCGGGCGCAACCAATGGCGCGCCGCCGGCCGGAGAGACTTCCGTCGCCGCTGCGGCACCCGCGCTTGCCGTTGTGCCGGCCGCGACGTCGACCACGCCGACCGTGTTGACTCCGCCGGCAACGACACCGGTGACAACGCCCGCCACAGTGCCGCCACCGATCGCCGCGCTGCCTCAGGTCACAGATGTGCTGGAACTGCGCGCGAAGGCCGATGTCTGGATTACCCTGCGTGATGCCAAGGCAACCGAGCGCACGCAGTTTCTGCGCAAGGACGAGGTCCTGCGGCTGCCGGAGCAGGGGATCACAACCCTTGTAACTGCCAACGCCGGGGATCTTGAAATCCTGGTGAACGGCAAGACCATGCCGCCGCTCGATGCGGGTCTGTTCGCCCGTGGTGTGGCCCTTGACCCGCAAAAGCTGAAAAGCGCCGCCACGGCGGCCTCGGCCTCTACACCGGCCAAGCCCGCCGCCGCAGTGCCCGCCGCGCCCGTACCGGCTGCCGCCGCTCCGGCCGCGACCGCACCAGCTGCCACCGCACCAGCCGCCACTGCACCGGCCGCTACCGTACCAGCGGGCCCGCCCACCGTATCCGCGCCGGGCGCCGTCAAACCGGCACCAAGCGCTCCAGCGGTTCCGGCGGCCGCCGCACCGGCACCCTCAACCCCGCCTAGCCATTAGAGAATCCGCCGCTGCGGCTACGCCCCCTTGCCACTTTGGGGCCGGGGCGATTTCATGTATAAGCCGCTTCAGTGGCGGGCGCATGTGCCCCCCAGCGAGTTCTCGAGCGAATTCAATGAGCCTGCGCCCGTACCGCGACATTCATCGCCGGAAGTCCCGCCAGATCCACGTTGGTAAAGTGGCGGTCGGCGGCGGCGCGCCCATCAGCGTGCAGACCATGACCAACACGCTGACGCACGACGTGGCGGCGACGGTCGCCCAGGTGCGCGCGTGCGAACAGGCCGGGGCCGACATTGTGCGCATTTCCTGCCCGGACGTTGAATCGACGGCGGGCCTGAAGGAAATCATCAAGCAGGTGTCCGTGCCGATCGTGGCGGATATCCATTTTCACTATAAACGCGCCATCGAGGCGGCCGAGGCCGGCGCGGCGTGCCTTCGCATCAATCCGGGCAATATCGGCTCGGCCCAGCGCGTCAAAGACGTGGTGAAAGCGGCCAAGGATCACGGCTGTTCGATGCGCATCGGCGTCAATGCCGGAAGTCTTGAGAAACATCTGCTGGAGCGGTACGGCGAGCCGTGCCCGGAAGCGATGGTGGAAAGCGCGCTCGAACACGCCAAGATTCTCCAAGACAACGATTTCCACGAGTTCAAAATCAGCGTGAAGGCCTCGGACGTGTTCCTGGCCGTTGCGGCGTATCAGGCTTTGGCTGAGGCGTGCGACTATCCCTTGCACCTTGGCATCACCGAAGCGGGTGGTTTGCGCTCGGGGACCGTCAAATCGTCCATCGGCATGGGTTCGCTGCTGTGGGCCGGGATCGGCGACACCATCCGCGTTTCCCTGTCCGCCGATCCGGTGGAAGAAGTGCGCGTCGGTTTCGACATGCTCAAATCGCTCGACCTGCGTCACCGCGGCGTGCGGATCGTCTCGTGCCCGAGCTGCGCACGTCAGGGTTACAACGTCATCAAGACGGTCGAGGTGCTTGAACAGCGGCTTGCGCATATCTCGCAGCCGGTGTCGCTTTCGATCATCGGATGCGTGGTGAACGGACCGGGTGAAGCGCGCGAGACCGACATCGGCCTCACCGGCGGTGGCGGCGGCAGCCATAAAATGTATATCGGCGGCGTCGCCGACCATAATATCGACGACGAAAGCAAGATCGAGCATATCGTCAGGCTGGTCGAGAAGAAGGCCGCCGAAATGGAAGCCGCGAAAGCCGCCGCTGCGCCGGCCGATCAAAAGACGCACGCCGCCGAGTAGCGGGCCATCCGGCCCCCTTGCTCGTTTCTCCCCTTCTTTCTCACCTGTTATGGAAAAATCTCGTGTCTAACGCCCAACCCGTCCGCGGTACCCACGATCTCCTGTTCGATGACATGCTGCGTCATCGGCACGTGGAGGAGCGCGCGTTCGCCGTGGCGAAACGTTACGGCTATGGCGAGATCGCAACGCCCATCTTCGAATTCACCGAAGTGTTCACGCGCACGCTCGGCGTGACGTCCGACGTGGTGACGAAGGAGATGTACACCTTCGAAACCAAGGGCGGGGAAAGCATTACGTTGCGGCCGGAAGGCACCGCGGGCGTCGCGCGCGCGTTCATCTCAGGCGGACTTGCCCAGCAGACGCCGCTGAAATTCTTCTATCGCGGGCCGATGTTCCGCCATGAGCGGCCGCAGAAGGGCCGTCAGCGCCAGTTCCACCAGATCGGGATCGAACTGCTGGGCGTTGCAGGCCCTCAAGCGGATGTGGAATCGATCGCGATCGGCCATCACATTCTGACCGAGCTGGACCTTACCGGCGCGATCACGCTCGAGATCAATTCGCTGGGGGATCCTGAAAGCCGCGCGGCCTATCGCGACGTGCTCGTGAATTTCCTGAGCGCGCGGAAGGAAAAGCTGTCGGCCGAAAGCCTGGACAGGCTTGAACGCAATCCGATGCGGATCCTGGATTCCAAAGACCCGGGCGACCGCGAAGCGGTTGCGGAAGCGCCGCGCCTTTCGGAATATCTGAACGAAACCTCGCGCGGCTTCTTCGATAAGGTGAAAGACGGCCTCGCCGCTCACGGAATTGCCTACAAGGTAAGTCCGGCGCTGGTACGCGGCCTCGATTACTATTGCCACACCGCTTTTGAATTCACGACCGATGCGTTGGGCGCGCAAGGCACCGTGATGGCGGGCGGTCGCTACGACGGTCTGATCGGCCAGATGGGCGGACCGGCCACACCGGGGATCGGGTGGGCCGCGGGCATCGAGCGTTTGTCGATGCTGCTGAAAGCCGCGCCTGAAGCCCCGCGCCCGATTGCGCTGATTCCGGTGAGCGAAGCCGAAGAGCCGAACGTGTTCGCGTTGGCGGCTAAGCTGCGCAAGGCGGGCTTCATTGTCGATGTCGGGTATAGCGGCAATATGAAAAAGCGCATGAACCGCGCCGACAAGATTAAAGCCGTGGCCGCGATTATCATCGGCGGAGATGAAGCGCGCGATAGCACGGCGACGCTGCGCGATTTCGTCAGCGGTGCGCAGAAAACCATTTCACAGAACGAACTAGAGGCGGCCCTGGCCGCGTATAAACCATGAGCTTTGAAGAGAACCTGAGCCGCCTGGTCGGCCGCTACGACGAATTGCAGTCGCTGATGATCAGCGCGACCGGGCCGAAGTTCGCCCAGCTTTCGAAGGAGTTTTCTGACCTTGGCCCGGTGGTGGAGCATATTCAGACGCTGCGCCGCCTGAAGCAGGAAATGGACGACGCCAAAGCGCTTATGGACGGCGGCGATGCCGACATGCGCGCCATGGCCGAAGAAGAATTTCACCGCCTGAAGGCCGAGGTGACCGCGCAGGAAGAAAAAGTGCGCATCGAGCTCATCCCCAAGGATGAAGCCGATGCGAAGAACGCTATTTTGGAAGTGCGGGCAGGAACGGGCGGTGAAGAGGCCGCGCTGTTCGCGGCCGAACTGTTCCGCATGTATGAGCGTTATGCCGCCCGCAAAGGCTGGAAGTTCGAAATCGTCGATATCAACGAAACCGGGCTTGGCGGCTTCAAGGAAGCCATCGCCAACGTCAGCGGGCGCAACGTGTTCGCCCGTCTGAAGTTCGAATCAGGCGTGCACCGGGTGCAGCGCGTGCCGGAAACCGAAGGTAGCGGCCGGGTGCATACGTCCGCGGCCACGGTGGCGGTCATGCCCGAAGTCGAGGAAGTCGATATCGAGCTGCATCCCGACGACCTGCGTATCGAAACGATGCGTTCGCAGGGCG
Organism: Fidelibacterota bacterium; assembly: GCA_947473445.1. GTDB lineage: Bacteria > Pseudomonadota > Alphaproteobacteria > Rhodospirillales > Rhodospirillaceae > SHVO01. The sequence continues at coordinate 8,550 of CANJEU010000050.1, forward strand.
CCGGCGGTCAGCACGTCAACAAAACGGAAAGCGCGATCCGTATTACCCACATTCCCTCCGGCTTCTTCGTGAAGTGTCAGGAAGAAAAGTCGCAGCATAAGAACCGCGCCCGCGCCATGAGCATCCTGCGGGCGCGCCTTTATGACGCCAAGCGCCAGGCGCTGGATGCCCAGCGCTCGGCGGACCGTAAAAGCAAAGTGGGCTCGGGCGATCGCTCCGAACGCATCCGCACTTATAATTTCCCGCAAGGCCGGGTGACCGACCACCGCATCAACCTGACGCTCTATAATATCGCGCAGGTGATGGAAGGCGGCGGGGTCGACGAGCTGGTTGACGCGCTGACGGCCGAGGATCAGGCCGAGCGCATGGCGCAGCTGAACTAAACGCCCGCCGATGGACCCGCTAACCATCGGCCGCGCCGTTAACGAGCTGACATCCCAGTTCACGCAGGCCGGGCTCGACACGCCGCGCCTCGATGCCCGAATCCTCATCGGCCATGTGGCGAAACTTACCCCGTCACTGCTTTTCGCGCGCGCCACGCAAACATTGACCGCCGCGCAGGCCGCCGAGATTGAAACGCTTGGCCAGCGGCGGCTGGCGCATGAGCCGGTGTCACGCATCCTCGGCCGGCGCGAATTCTGGGGACTGGACTTCGAGCTGAACGAGGCGACGCTCGATCCGCGGCCGGATACGGAAACCGTCGTCTCGGCGGCGCTGGCGCTGAAAGACGCGCTGCCGCCCAAGCCACAGGTGCTCGATCTGGGCACCGGGACGGGGTGCATTCTCATCGCGATCCTTTCCGAACTTCCTGCAGCGCGCGGCGTCGGCATCGACCGCGACGCGCGCGCGGTGGCGGCGGCGCGCGCCAATGCCGACCGGCTTGGCGTTGGCGCGCGGGCCGCGTTCTGGCAAGGCGATTGGTGCGCCGGCGTGAGCGAGACTTTTGACCTGATCGTGAGCAATCCGCCGTATATCGGCGAGCGCGAGCGCCCTGACCTCGATGCCGAGGTCGCGCGGTTCGATCCGCCCGGAGCGCTTTTTGCCGGAACGGAGGGGCTGGACGCTTATGCGGCGCTGATTCCGGGCGCGCGGGAGCGTCTTGCGGCGCAGGGCCGGCTCATCCTCGAAATCGGCGTTACCCAGGCCGAGCCGGTCGAATCGCTGCTCATGCGCTCGGGCATGGTGGTCGAATCCGCCGTGCCGGACCTTTCGGGGCGGATCCGGGTGCTTGTCACACGCAGAGGGTGATTTCCTGTGGAAATCTAAGTCACTAGTCGCAAAAAGGATTGGACAACGCCGCCGGGACCACTAGAT
>CANJEU010000051.1 GCA_947473445.1 Fidelibacterota bacterium
CGTCACAATAGACGGGCAGTGCGGTTGCAAGACCGAACGGACATACGCCGCCCACCGGATGCCCCGTGATCGCGCTCACTTCTTCGCCCGAAAGCATGCGGGGCTTGGCCCCAAACGCGGCTTTTGCCTTTTTATTGTCGAGCCGGTAGTCGCCGCGCGCCACCACCAGGAACATCCGCTCGCCGATTTTCAGCGACAGGGTCTTGGCGATCTGACCCGGCGCGACGCCGTGCGCGATCGCGGCCAGGGCAACCGTCGCGGTGCTGAGTGGCGATTCAATGATGGCGATGTCGGGCGCGTGTGCGCCAAGGAACGCCTGGACGGATTCAAGACTCATGCGCGCACTCTAGAACGACTTTGCGCTGGCCCAAAAGGGGGGACGTAGGGCTTGGAATGAGCGCGGCAATATTGCAGCTTCCTGAGACCGTCATGAGGGCGTTAGACTGACAGCTTCATCAGTTCATCCTTCTTTGCATATGCACATCGGAATTCTCGGCGGCGGCTTCACCGGATGTTTGCTCGCCGTCCATCTGGCGCGGCGTGGGGCTCCGGGAACCAAAATCACGCTGATTGAAAACGCGGACCGTCTGGGCCGGGGCGCCGCCTATGGCACGGACAACCCTGATCATCTGCTGAATGTGCGCGCGGGAAATATGGGCGCGTTTGCGGACGATCCTCAGCATTTCCATAAATGGCTCGCCGATCAGGAGGGCGCCGCGGCGCCGCCGGCATCGGCCTTCGTTTCGCGCATGCGCTACGGCGAATATGTGAACGATGTTTTTGCAAGGACGGTTTCAGAGCATCCGGGCGTGATCTCAATCGTCAGTGGCCTCGCAACGGCCCTTCATCCTGGCGCGCGTCCCGAGGTGGTTCTCGCCGATGGGCAGCGTCTTGACTTCGATCGCCTCGTCCTCTGCTTTGGCAATCTCCCGCCCGGCGCGCCGCCCGGCCTCACCGAACAGGCGCGCGCCTCGGGCCACTATCTTCACAACCCGTGGCGGGCGGCCGACCTTCAGTCTATCCCCGCAGTCGCGTCCGTCTTGATCATCGGCAGCGGTCTGACCATGGCCGATGTCGTCCAAACGCTGGCCGGACAACAACACCGGGGCCCCATCACGGTGCTCTCGCGGCATGGCTTTTTGCCACTGCGGCATGAAGCCGCGAAGCCATACGAGATGAGCCGGCCCGCGGGACGCTTGCTTGAAATTTTCCGCAATCTCCGCCGCGAAGCCAAGACCGCGCCCGCCCGCGGGCATGACTGGCGCGATATCGTCGATGCGCTTCGTCCCTATACTGTCGGACTCTGGCAAAGTCTGACGAGTCCGGAACGCCGCCAGTTCCTGCGCCATATTCGCCCCCATTGGGAAGTGCATCGCCACCGGCTGGCGCCGGCGATCTCTGATGCGCTTGATCATATGCGGGGCGACGGCCAGCTTACCGTGTGCGCCGGCCGCCTCGTGTCGATCGGTTGGAAGGACGGCGCTTTCGACGTCGCGGCGCGCCTGCGCGGCAAGGAGGGCGCCTCTTGCTTTGCTCCGGACTGGATCGTCAACTGCACCGGGCCGCAAGCGGACTATGCCAAGTCGGCTAACCCGCTCATCAGCCATGCCGTGCAAGCCGGTGTGCTGCGGCCGGACGCGCTGCAGCTGGGTCTCGATGTCACGGCCGCGGGCGCCATCATTGACGGCGCTGGTCAGACCTCCCCCAACATCATGGCCCTAGGCCCGCCAACGCGCGGAATGTTTTGGGAGATTACCGCCGTGCCGGACATCCGCCGCGATTGCGCACGGATGGCCGGCGTCCTGTTGCCTTAGCTTAGTAGTTGATCACGTCGCTTTTGAGCGGCGGCGTGTTCTTGGGAAGTTTGATCGCCTTGGTGGCCTGCTCGAAGTCGTAGGCGTAGCCGATCAGCGCGGGTTCGCTGAAAGCTGTTCCGATGAACGAAACAGTCACCGGCAGCCCGTCGTCGGTCATCCCGGCGGGAATCACAATCTCGGGCAACCAGGATTCATTTGTAAGACTGCCGGGCGAGTCTCCGCCCCCGGCGGCGCCAAGGGGCTTGGGCGGCTCGGCAATAGGCGCGGCCGGCCGCGAATTGGTCGGCGCGAACAGCGCATCGATCTTATTGTCGACAAACACCGCCGCGACCCCGGCCTGGATCGTCGGCAGGGCCTGATTGCGAAGCGCAAGGTAAGTCGGCGAATTCAGATCAACCGCGCGCGACTGACTATACTTCAGCGCAAAGGCCTTCTGCGGGCTGCGATAGTTGGTTGCGGGATCGTTGGCGAGCGCCACGACCTCATCGAAGCTGCGCGGGAACCCCGGTTTCAGCGTTTGCAAATATTCGGTGATCTGCGCCTTGAACTCGGAGTTCACCAGCAACTCGTAAATTCCTCCGCGGGCTTGCAGCAGATAGTCGGGGATCTTGATGGGATCGACGATCTCGGCGCCCAGCGCCTTCAGCGTGGCAATGGCATTTTCCGTGATCTTGTCGACGGCGGGATCGGCGCCCATGAAGTCGCGCGCCACTCCAATCCGCTGGCCCTTCAGTGCGCCCGGCTTCAGGTATTTGGTGTAGTCGGTCTCAGCCTTACCCGCGGACATTTGGGTCGTGGGATCGGCAGGATCTATGCCCGTCATCACGCCCAGTACGGCCGCAAGGTCACTGACGTTGCGCGCCATGGGCCCGGCCGTATCGAGGCTCAAGGCTAGCGGCACAATTCCGGCGCGGCTGATGAGGCCATAGCTTGTTTTCAGACCCACGATGCCGTTGGCAGACGATGGTCCGCGCACGGAACCGCCGGTGTCCGTGCCGATCCCGAATTGCCCAAACGCGGCGGCCACTGACGCGCCCGTCCCGCCGCTGGAGCTGGACGGAACGCGGTCGAGCGCATGGGGGTTCAGAGTTTGCAGTCCCTGCGTACTGAAGCCAGCGGGCGCGCGGCCCGTCTTGACGACCTCGGGGTCCTTGGCGCCGTTCACCATCCCGCCGCTGCCGGCCCACTCGTTCATATTCACCTTCGCGACGATGACCGCGCCAGCCTCGCGCAGTTGCTTCACAACAAACGCGTCCGTCGGCGGGATCGAGCCCGCGAGCAGTTGCGAGCCCGCCGTCGTGGGCATGTCGGTGGTGTTGTAATTGTCCTTCACCAGCACAGGAATGCCGTGCAAGGGGCCGCGCACTTTACCCGCGCGGCGTTCGCGGTCCATCGCGCGTGCTTCGCGGATCGCATTGGGGTTCACCAGGATCACGGCATTGATCGCCGGGCCTTGCTTGTCATAGGCCTTGATGCGGGCGAGGTAGGCACTCGTCAGTTTTTCCGAACTGAGCTTGCGGGTCGCAAACGCGGCCTGAACGTCAGCAATGGTGGCGCTCGTCACGTCAAGTGTTGCTGATTGTGCGTCGGGCGCATGCGCCAAAGTAAAAGCAAGAAGCGCGATCGCGGAAATCGACGCAAGGCGCGGTCGGAATAACGTCATATGAATCCCCCTTGATGCTTGAAGAACACTACCGCCCGAGAGGACTGCGCGGTAGGGGGAAGCGCGTCAGCCGCCGTAACCGCCGATGATCGGCAAGATTTCGCCCGTGATGTAGCTCGAGCAATGTTCCGAGGCGAGAAACACATAGGCGGGCGCGATTTCCTCGGGCTGCGCGGGACGCTTGAATTCCGTATCCGCGCCGAATTTCTGGATGTCTTCTGGCATTTTGTCGGCGGGATTGAGCGGGGTCCAGACAGGGCCGGGCGCTACCGCGTTCACACGAATGCCGCGCGCGATCAGGTGCGAGGCGAGCGAGCGCGTGAACGCATGAATGCCGCCCTTGGTCATGGCGTAATCGATGAGGTTCTTGCTCCCGTGCAGGCCAGTGACCGAGCCCGTGTTTACGATGGCCGAACCCTTGCCCATGTGCGGCACCACGGCCTGGGCCATATGGAAATAGCCATAAAGATTGGTCTTCAGGGTCAGGTCGAAATGATCTTCGGTTAGATCCTCGAAGCGGTCCACATGCTCCTGGAAGGCGGCATTGTTCACGAGGATGTCCACGCCGCCGAATTCGTCCAGAACGGTCTCGACCGCGTCAAAACAAAACTTTCGATCGGCCACGTCTCCTGAGATCAGCAGGCATTGCGCGCCTTCATCACGCACGGCGCGTTGCGTGACGCGCGCATCTTCGTGCTCATCGAGATAAAGGACCGCGACGTTCGCGCCTTCGCGTGCAAACAAAACGGCGATGGCGCGTCCGATCCCGGAATCGCCGCCGGTGATGATCGCTACCTTGTCTTTGAGTTTGTCCGAGCCTTTGTAATAGGGTGCGTCGTACATGGGGGCGAGCGTGAGCTCGGCCTCGCGGCCCGGCTTCTTAAGGTGTTTTTTTGGCAAGGGCGGTGCGGGATAGCGTCGCGCGCCGGTCTGCACCGCGCCTTTTGTTTCTTTAAGGGGGTGACGTTTCGCCGCGCTTTCGGCCTGTTTTTGCACAGCGCGTTGGCGCTTAGCTGTCCGCGTGACGCGCCCGCCCGAAGGTTCTTTTGCAGGCGCTGAGGGGCGCGGGGGCTTGCCGGACTTACGTGCTCTTGTGGCCATCTGAACAGTTCCTAAGCGGGCTTTTCTTTCGTCACGATAACTGCGACCCCGCTAGAATGTTTCATGCTCTTCAGCGCGCCTTCGCGCGAACGTGCGCGCCGCACTGCGCGCCGGTCCTGTTTCTGAAGCCGCCGTGTATCGGCCGCCGGAGTTTCGCGCGGTTGGGGTGCTGCGCGTTATGAAGGTCAGATGCGCTTGGCGAGCCAGATGGCGACCCGCGTGCCGGCTTTCACCGCCGCTGTAAGAGCTTCGTAAGCGGGGGCAAGCTCGGCGCCCTGCGCAAGACTGACATCGCGGTGGTGAAGCTCGTCATCGCGGAAGGTTGAAATGGTTGCGCGCAACTCCTTTTCATCATCGCCGAGCTGCGCGGCTTGTTCGCGGTAATGCTCGCTGATGACGTCCTCGACCGCAACGGTGCAGGCCATGGCGGCTTCTTTTCCCAGAAGCGCCGTGGCCGCGCCCAGTGCGAATCCGGCCATATGCCACACAGGCTGTAATGCGGTGGGGCGCGTGCCGCGCGCCGCCATCAATTCATTGAACTGCTTCAGGTGTTCTTCTTCCTGGGCGAGCATGCTGCGCAGTGTCGGCGCCGCATCGCTATCGCCAAGGATCGCAAGTTGTCCTTCATAGATGCGCTTCGCGCCGTATTCGCCCGCTTGGTCGACGCGGATGATCTGGTCGATCAGCGTCTTCTTGTCGAGGTCGCCGGGCAGGCGATCGCCCGCCGTAATTTTGCTCATCGCTGATTCCACCAAGAACGGCGCGTGGCGGCGAAGACCAGTCCGCCGGCGAGGACCAACCCCGCTAAAACGTTATATCCGGCCATGGAGAGGCCGAAGAGCTGGAAGGCGATCTCATCGCATCCTGTGCGTCCGGTTTGGGTCAGGGCGCTTGCAAGATCCTCCATCGAGAATGCCTGCGGGCGCCCAACGCATTCGGTCGGCCCAAGCCACCATTTCTGCTCGACGCCCGCGTGATAAAAGGCAAACCCCGCGTTGAAAAGAAACAGACCCGCGCAATGCAGGGCAACCAGCCGGCGGCTGGGACCGTCGACGCCCGGGTGAAGCGAAATCAGGGCAAAGACCAGGGCCAGCGCATAAGGCACCCGCTGTCCCCAGCACAGATTGCAGGGCCACAGGGCAAAGCCGTACTGGGCGATATAGGCAAGTCCCAGCGCGCCGGCGGATGCGGCGGCAATCAGGGCCATGATCAGGAAAGGCTTATTTTCAGAGGTCATTTGAACGCCGGCGGGGGATAGATCCCTAATCTTGCACTTTTGCACCCCGGTGCGGCAACTGACGAACGCTTGAACGGTGCGCGAATGCTCTTTATATCGGGCAACTGTGCGGGTATGGCGGAACTGGTAGACGCGCTAGACTCAAAATCTTGTTTCCTTACGGAAGTGGGGGTTCGATTCCCTCTACCCGCACCAAACTTGTTTGCCTTGCGAACAAGTTTGTGACGCCGAAGCCCGCAGGGCGTAGGCGGGACGGGCGGCTTCGGCTTGGCGAGCCCTTTTCAATTTCTACTTCAATTCCCGCGTGAACGTCACCGGCGTGCGCTTGCCGCCGGCGGTCAGCGTCCCGGTCATCGTATCGCCCTTTACTTTACCATCGAAGGTGATCGGGCCGGCGCCGGTGAAGGTGAAGACATCGCTCTTGACGATGCCCATCTCGAATGCGGTTTCCTTCGCACCGACTTTCACTTTACCGCCGGCGTTCTGATAGCGTTGGTCGAGTTCCAGCCGATAGGGCACCCCGTCCGCGGTTGCGGTCCACACGCCCTGAACTTTCGCCGGCACGATCCACAGGTAGACGCGGCGCATGTCGACGTTGTCGGCGCCGTCGGGCACCCAATCGCCCATATTGAAGGCGTGGCTCACCACCCGCGTGCCGGGGGCGAGATCGAGGATGCGCGGGCGCAGCGAGACGTTCACATCTGGAAGCAGATAGAGCGTCAGGATCGTCGCGTCCTTGAAATCCATTTTGAAGATGTCGCCGCGCGCAAAGCTGACGCGGTCGGAGACGCCGGCTTCTTTCGCATTCTTCGTGGCGAGGTTCACAAGCTCGGGGTCCAGATCGATGCCCACACCTTTCTTGATTTTGAAGTCGCGCGCGGCCGCGATGACGATCCGTCCGTCGCCGCTGCCGAGGTCATAGACCACGTCGTTCGGGGTCGCGCCGGCAAGCTTCAGCATCGTGCTGACCACGGCCGGAGGCGTTGCGACGTACGGCACATCGAAATAGATATCCTTGGACGCGGCGCTGACCGTCAGCGGCGCCGCGATCAGGGCGCATAAAACGGTAATGAGGGCGCGAGGGGTCATCGCTGAACCTTAGATTCTTAAAGACGGCGCATCATGTCAGACGGAGGCGGTGGAAAATATGGCTTCCTTACAATTTGGAGCCCCTTTTTGCCGGCAGAAGCCTCATTTCCGCCCCTCTTCGAGGCAAAAATTCCCTGCTATAAGCTTGGCTGCTAGCCCCCAAACGCTTCAATACGTTCCGAGGACTCCATGACAAGACTTCGCCTTTGTGCCGCTTCCTCGACGCGAAGTTTGCCCGGTTCCTGCTCGATCCGAGTAACCCGGCCAGCACCCTCGCGGGCAATCGCACGGCCTCCTCGCCCAGGGTCACACTCGCCGGAACAGCGCGTTACGATATGCCGGTCGGCGCTTATATGCTCAGCCTGCAAACCGACGGGTCATACACGGGCGGGCATTATTTCACGCCGGACAATAATCCAGTGGTCTATGAGGACGGTTACTGGCTCGCCAATGTCAGCGCCGGCCTGCAGACGCGCGATCAACGCTACGCCGTGACTTTGTGGGTGAAGAATCTCTTTGACGAGGACTACCTCGTCTCGGGCCTCGCCAACGCGAGCCTTGGCTTTTACGAAATTTTCCCCGGCTTGCCGCGCACCTTCGGCGTCACGGCCATCGGCCGGTTCTAAATCTCGAGGTTTCCCACGGGCGCCATACGCGATTCCCGCCACGCATGCTGGTGCAGGAGGCAGGCGTCGCAATGTCCGCACGGCTGCGTGACGCCGTTCTTTTCCTCCGGCGCGTAGCAGCTCCACGTATCGCCGTTCTTGAGCCCGAGTTCGTCCGCGAGCGCTGCGATCATCGGCTTGCTGTATTGAACCAGCGGCGCAACGATGCGCGGCGGGTTAGGCACGGCTTCGGCCCACATCGCGCGAAACGCGTCCAGGAACGTTCCGCGGCAGTCCGGATAGCCTGAGTAGTCGACAGCGTTCACGCCGAGCCACACTTCCGTCGCGCCTGTTCCGGCGGCTTCCGCGCACGCTAACGCGAGGAACACGGCGTTGCGCCCGGGCAGGAAGGTCGGCGCGATGCCCGCCTTCATCTGGGCGACGGTGCGATCCTTCGGCACGATAATTTCCGGCTTTTGCCAGCCGACATCCACCACGCGTCGGGTGATGCCGAATCGCTCACACTGACGGTTCGCGAATTCCAGTTCGATCTGCTGACGCTGGCCGTAGTTGATGCCGAAGCTGTAGGCGTCGCGGCCCCGGGAACGGGCCAGCAACAGGCAGACGGTGGAATCAAGGCCACCCGAATGCAGAACGACCGCTTTCGTGCGTGTGGTGCTCATGCGACGTCGAACCGGCAGGATTCGCCCAAGGTCGGGCGGCGGACGGTGACGCTTGTCAGCTGCGGTAGCAACAGCCGCAGCTCGCCGGCGATCCAGGCTGAAAGATTTTCCAGCGACGGCGTCTCAAGCCCTGGGATCTTGTTCAGGAAATGGTGATCGAGTTTGCCGCGCACGCTGTTCAAGGCCGCGCTCACGTTCTCGAAATCCACCACGCATCCCGTCAAATCGTCGGGCTCGCCCCGCAATGCTACTTCGACGCGGAAGGAATGCCCATGCAGGCGCGTGTTTTCGTGGCCTTCGGGCTTATGCCCGAAAGCATGAGCGGCTTCGAAGCCGAATTCTTTGACGATCTCGAACCGTCCAGCCATGGTCTTACGCTATCCCAAGATACTTATGAGTTTGTACCGAAAGTCGCCACTTCGGGTGGGCGAGGCAATAGGCCACCGCCTCCTTACTATTGGCCTCGCGCGAAGGTCCGTCCATAGGTTGCAAGAACCTGTGGCGGAAGGCGAGGTGTTCGTAGCGGTCCGGCGCTCCGCCCTGTTGCGGGAAGACGAGTTTTAGCTCATCCCCCGTCGTCACGATAAGGGTGGCGTCGGCTTTGGGGCTGACACACACCCAGTCGATCCCCGCGGGGACCGCGACCGTGCCGTTGGTCTCCACCGCGATTTTGAATCCCTTGGCATGCAGCGCGGCGATCAGCGGCCCGTCCAGCTGCAGGAGTGGCTCGCCCCCCGTGCACACCACGAACTTCTCGCCGCCGTCGCCGTGCCAGGCGCGCGCCACCGCATCGGCCAGATCCGCGGGCGACTTGAACTTGCCCCCGCCCGGTCCGTCGGTGCCGACGAAGTCGGTATCGCAGAACCGGCAGGTGGCCGCGGCGCGGTCTGCTTCCTGTCCGCTCCACAAATTGCAGCCGGCGAAGCGGCAGAACACCGCCGGTTTGCCGGTGTTCGCGCCTTCCCCCTGCAGGGTGTAAAAAATTTCTTTGACGCTGTAAGTCATCTCAAGGCGCGAGGATCGACCGTCCCGAGGGGTTATTGTGGCAGACCACATAAGCCTTTAGAGGCTAAGAATCCAGGCTTGGACGTGGGGCGGGGGCGCGCGGAAGCGCCCGAGATCGCGGCTTTTTCGGCCCCCGGTCACAAATATTTCACAAGGAACAGTAGGTTCGACGGCGTATTTAACGTTAGATTCTGAAGGTTAAACCGCTTTAGGCCGGGACGTAGCATGAACCAGGGCGAGCATTCTCACATCGTGTCCTCCTTCGACAATGACCTCGCGCAGCTTGAGCGCAAGGTCCTTGAGATGGGTGGACTGGCCGAGGCGCAGCTGCGCGACGCCATGGAGGCGCTTGTGCGCCAGGACACCGATGCGGCCGAAGGCATCATCGGCCGCGATTCCGAAATCGACGAGTGCGAGCGCAAGATCGAAGCGAGCGCCCTGTCGATCATCGCGCGCCGCCAGCCCATGGCGAATGACCTGCGCTACGTGTTCGGCAATGTGAAGATCGCCGGCAGTCTTGAGCGCATTGGCGATTACGCCAAGAACATC
>CANJEU010000052.1 GCA_947473445.1 Fidelibacterota bacterium
CAGAGGGCTATCGTCGACGCGGCCCACGCCGTGACAGCGCGCGCAGAAAGTTTGCGCGATGTCCCGGCCCGCCTCGATCAGCTTGTCATCCCCGGTCCCCGCCGCGTGCGCGTCGGCCGATGCCATCAAGGCGACAATGAATAAAGCGAGAACGCGGTATTTAAACGGCATGAGAGCCTATTCAACATAAAGATTGGTCTTCAGCAGTCTTGAAAGAAAATGGACTCTGCCGCGTTGATCCGCATCAACGCAGGGCGCGTATCTGCCCCGCGCCGTGGCAGGAGTTGACCGCAATCAACGCTTTTCGGGCTATGATCACGAAGTGTTCTGTATTTGTTTTAGCATAACCATGATCGAAACTGAGTGATGACCGACGGCTCGTCGACCGCCAACCTCTACCGCCCGAAGTTACTCACGACTTTGCGGGAGGGTTATCATGTCGATGACTTCCGGCGTGACATTCTGGCCGCCGTCACCGTGGCGATTGTCGCCCTACCTCTTTCCATGGCCATTGCGGTTGCATCTGGTGTTTCGCCGGAACGGGGCCTCTACACTGCGATCATAGGCGGCGCGCTTGTCTCGGCGCTCGGCGGAAGCCGCTTCCAGATCGGCGGGCCCGCGGGCGCTTACATCGTGCTTGTGGCCTCAACCGTCCACCGGTTTGGTATCGATGGCCTTCTTGTAACCGTGATGATGTCCGGCGCGCTGCTCACGCTCCTCGGTCTGATGCGCGTGGGCGCGTTGATCAGACATATTCCCCATGCCGTGACGGTCGGATTCACCAGCGGAATCGCCGTCACCATCTTCGCCAGCCAGATCAAGGATCTTGGCGGATTTACGTTGACGCCCGATCCCGGGGGATCCGTTCTCCACACGGTCGCCGCGTTATGGGGTGCGGGCCGAACGATCTCCCTCGCGGCCCTAAGCATTGGTCTCGGCACGGCCGCCGTTATTTTCGCGCTGAGACGTTATCGCCCGAACTGGCCCGGTATGTTAATCGCCGTGATCCTTGCATCGGCCGTCGCGGCCGGATTGTATCTGCCCGTCGAGACCATTGGGGGACGCTTCGGCGCATTGTCGGGCGCCGTTCCGATCCCTGCGATCCCGGCCATCACCTGGAGCTTGCTCTGGGACGTGCTGCCGAGCGCGCTCAGCTTTACTTTGCTGGGCGGCGTGGAAAGCCTTCTCTCGGCCAAAGTCGCCGATACCATGACTGGGCGAAAACATCGCTCCAACATGGAACTAGTCGCCCAAGGCCTTGCCAATATCGCCTCGGCGCTTTTTGGCGGCATATGCGTGACGGGAACCATCGCGCGCACCGCCACCAACATCCGGGCGCGCGCGCGAAGCCCATTTGCGGGCATCATGCATTCCGGATTTCTGCTTCTGTTCCTTGTCATTGCCGCGCCCCTTGCAGGGTATATCCCCATGCCCGCGCTTGCCGGCCTGCTTCTGGTGGTGTGTTGGAACATGGCCGAGAAGCGGGAATTTGCGCGTTTGATGAGCAGAGGAAGCGACGCGCTGGTTTTACTCACGACCTTCTGTCTGACTTTGCTTGAGGACCTGACCATCGGAATCATCGCGGGATGCTGTGTGGCGGCGGCCTTGGCGGTTGTGAAACGGCCTGTCTCGGAAGAAGGCGACTAGGCGAAAACGCTTGATGATCGCCGCCGCGCGCGGGCACGGCTTCGCAGGCCGCGTTCGTATTCGGCGATGACCTGAGCGTCGGCCAGCAACACAATCGCGCCAAATTCCGCGCTCAACAAAACGCCCACCGACGTTGCCAGCGTGCTGTAGACCACTTGAATCTGCGACACTGTGGCGTAGTACCAACCAAGGACATGGCGTGTAACCTCCCACAGAACAGTTGCCGCCACGCCGCCCAGGAGAGCATGCCGCACGGACAGCTGTCCGACGGGCATCACAAGATAAATCGCCGACAGGAGCAGCGCTTCCCCGACAACGCCGACGCCATACAGCAGCGCTGTGGCGACCGGGTTGAGCGAATGGGCATGGCCCAGCAGCGTAATGTTCCCCGCGCCCACGGCCTGCAAGAGGCCGGAGACGACCGTGACGACGATCAAGCCGGTCGTCAGAAACAAGATGAACAGATACGGCATCACCGCCGAAACCAGGAAGTGTCGGCGCCTGATAGAAACGCGGTGGTAGAAAATCACCGACATGGCGTTTTCCAGCGCCGTGAATGCGAGCGAGCTGAAAAACAGCATAGTTAGCACCAGGACCGTGCCGACCGTCGTTCCATGGAGCAAGAACGGGCGCAATCCTTCGACCAGGGCTGCGGACTGACCGGGCATGATGAACTCAAGATATTCCCCGAGAACGACGAGCACGCGTTCAGCAGGGAACAGCCGCGTCACCAGCATCGCGGTCAGGATCAACAAAGGGATTAGCGACAGCATCGCGTAGTAAGCCACCGCTCCCGCGAGCAGCAGGCCTTGATTGGCGCGAAACCGGCTCACGACACGCAGCAGAAATGCGGCCGTATAGCGCAGGATGCGCGTTTTGCGGCGCCACGGCTGAAAGTGTTTAAGCTCCCGGCGCGCGTTCGCCTGCGACATCAAACGCCGTTGGACTCAGGCTTATTCCCGCGACGCAGGCTGAGGATATAGGCGATGACGTTGCGCCTGTCCTCGGGCGTGATAATGAGGTTCGGCATCCGCGCGTGAGGTGTCGTGAGAAAGACTGTCAATCCGGTGCCCGTGGTCGTCTTCGCGTTGGCGACGGCATAGAAGTCCGGCGCGCCGAAGGTTCCAAGAATCCGGAAATGCCGCGCCGTCACGTTATGACATTGCGCGCAGGCGGCCGAAGCATAAGCCTGGCCCGCTGCCGCATCGCCTTCTACGGCTTCGGGCGCGCTTTGGGCCGTAGCGCATCCGGCGACGACAAGCCCGGAGACCAGCGCCGCCGCGATCAAGGCGATATGGGCCTCGCGCGCAAACACGTGCCGAAGGCGCCCGATATTCGTGTGGGCGCGCTGCTGCAGCTCAATCATCGCGGTCATTGACGCCTCCAGTGTTTTGCATGCTGGCACGGTAGTGGGTGGTTGCCTCGCTGCCATTGACGCCCATCAAGCGCAGTGCGCGACGCGGACGGCGGCGATGTGGCGCCTAGGCCGAACCCAGGGCCCCGCGAACCCGGTTGAGGATCTTCTGGCGGAACCGATCGTCCTTTGCTTCATCCAACTCGCGGCGGAGCGCAATGACGGTATCGGCATACATATTGTGCCAGTCCGCATTCGCCGTCGCCGCAACATCGACCGTCGCGCGCACGCGTTCGGTCTTTGCGCCCTTGGGCGTTAAGCGAACGGTTTCGCCCATTTGCGGCAAATGCAGCCGATCGGCCGGGATTCCAACCGTTTCAAGGGCTCCGGCGAGCGCGATACGCGCGCCTTCCTCGCCGTGAACAATAAAGACGTCCTTGGCGACCGGCATACGGGCTTTAACCCAGGCGATCAGGCCGGCCTGATCGGCATGCCCGGAATAATCATCCAAGAGGCGGATGCGCGCGTTCACCGCGATTTCCTCCCCGTGAATACGAATCATCGGGACACCTTGGGACAACAGGCGGCCTGTTGTACCGGGCGCCTGGTAGCCCACCAGCAGGACACTGGTCTTCGGATCGCTCAGATGGTTTTTGAGATGATGTCGGATTCGTCCGGCGTCACACATGCCGCTTCCGGCGATGATGATCGCTCCGCTATGCAGGCGCCCGAGCTTGCGGCTGACATCCGCGTCTTCGATGTAGCGCAGGTTTGGCCGGTCGAAAGGCGCGGAAACGGAAAGCTCTTTGTTCAAGCGCAGATACTTGGCAAAGACGCTTGTCGCTTTGATCGCAAGGGGAGAGTCAACGAACACCGGCACCGTTGTCAACGCGCCGGAATCGAATAAATGATCGAGGTCGAAGAGAAGCTGCTGCGTCCTTTCGACCGCGAATGCCGGGATGAGAATTATCCCGCCCGCGTCGAGGCCTGCTTTGATCTCTTTTCGTAGCGCGGCGCGCCGCTGCGCAAGCGTCCGCCGCGTCCGCGGCCTATCGCCGTAAGTTGATTCAACAATAAGATAATCGACGCCCACCGGCGCGTTTGCCGGCTTTTGCAGCATATTATCCCCTGTTCCGAGATCGCCGGAAAACAGAAGCCGCAGGACTTCGCCATCGTCTTTCTTCGAGTCTTTAACTTCAAGCTCGATCGACGCCGAGCCAAGGATATGCCCCGCATCCCAGAAGCGCGCGCGCATCCCCGGGGCGACGTCGAACCACTTGTCCATCGCGCGCGATGTCACATGCTTTGCGCACGCGTCCCCATTGCTTCGCGTATAAATCGGCTCGACTTCGGTACGGCCGCGCTGGCGGTTCCGGCGGTTGAGGCGTAGAACTTCGGTTTCCTGAACGTAGCCTGAATCGGGCAATACATATGCCAGGAGGTCCGCGGTTGGACGCGTCGTGATGACGGGCGCCGTGAATCCGGCATTCATCAGCTTCGGCGCGAGGCCGCAATGATCGATATGCGCATGCGTCAGGAGCACGGCGTCGATGGTGTCGATCGCGAACGGAAAGGCCCCGTAGTTGAGTTCCTTGATCGATTTTGTACCTTGGAACATTCCGCAATCGATCAGGATTGCTGCCCGCTCCGTGCGGACCTCGAAGCACGAACCTGTGACGATGCCGCAGGCCCCGTGAAAAGTGACTTTCACGCTCACGTGCCGACGCCAATTCCAGTGGAAATAAGATCGACGACCGAGATCGCGTTGCTCGTGTGAGGAACACAGCTCAACGATTTTATTCTCGATACGCCGGCTCTTTGCATCACGACCGCGGCACGCTGATTGAACAGCGCATGCACGGCGTAGACGGTAATCGGCGCGCATTTTGCGGCTTTCAGAGCCTTTGCCAGCGTGGCAACAGTCCCGCCCGAGCTGATGATATCGTCGACAATGACGATTGGGTGCCCCTCGATTTCAAGGTCGGGCGGCAACTCGATACGGACTTCATTATCCCCGAGGCGCCGTTTCGCGGCGACGAACCACGTCAGGCCAAGGTCAGCCACAACATCCCGGACCAGATCTGTAGACTCTTCATCCGGCCCGACCACGATCGTTGACGGCTGCGCCGACAGCCGCAAGTCGGCCGCGATAGCATGGCCCGCGCGTAGCGTCAGGGCCGGCGTCTCCCCAAAGACAGCCGCGAGCGAATGGGTGCGATGCAAATGCGGCTGAACAGTCACAATGCCGTCGAAGTGGGTCGCAAGCAGTTCGCCGATCAACGTCTGGCTGATCGCCTGGCCGGGCTGGAACGCACGGTCTTGGCGCATGTAAGGCAGATATGGCGCAATGAGGATGAGTTTCGCCGCGCCGCTCGTACGAAGCGCGGACGCAGCCTGGAGCAGCTCGAACAGCTTTTGGTTCGGCGTATCGAGTGATCGATAGAGCGCCACCACCCCGCCTCTTGTCCGCGGGTTCGGCACCGCGGTAACGAGGGTTTCGCCGTCTGGAAACGCGTGAACGTCAACCTGATCTATCGCTGCACCGCATCGTGCGGCCAACTCTTGGCCCTGATTCCAGCTGTCGGCAAACGTATAGACGACATCGGGAATCCACGCCGTGGAACGGTCAGTTGATAACATAGCCATTGGCGTCATCTGCCATCTCCGTTGCAAACATAAAGTCCGTGTCTACGGCGGCGTGGATCCGATACAGGGGCTCGCCCGCTCGAACCGACGCTCCGGTTTTTTTCAGAAGGTCGACGCCGGCGCCCTGGGATGTCGGAGCCCCCGCGAGGCGCGCGATGCGGCCGATCCGGGCACAATCTATGCCGATGACCTGGCCGGCGGTACGCGCGCACACATCAGCAACATGAGTGCCCAGCACGACCTGCCGGGGCGGCGGGCCTTGGGCCGCCATGATTCTTTCCATCGTTGCCAACGCCGCACCGTTCTCGAGCGTGCGGCGGGCCAGAGCAAGTCCCGTCCCTCCCTTGAGGCTCGGATCAAACTCAAGGATGGCTCCCGCCAGCTGAAGGGCGCGCTCACGCAGGTCCGTGGGCGCCTCCGCCTCGTTGCGAAGTACAGCCATCACGTCGCGCGCTTCCAACATAGGTCCAATTCCGCGCCCAATGGGCTGCGCGCCGTCCGTCACGGCGATGCTGACTTCGATCCCCATGGCTCGTCCGACAAATTGGAACAGCTTGCTCAGGCGCGCGGCTTCCTGCACCGAACGCACCTTCGCCGTCGGGCCGACGGGGATATCGACCAGGAGATGCGTAGAGCCGGCGGCAGCTTTCTTCGACATGATCGACGCCACCATCTGTTCGGGCGTATCGATGCCTAACGGACGTTCCACCGAAATCAAAACGTCGTCGGCCGGCGACAGGTTGACGTGGCCGCCCCAGACGAGACACCCCTTGTTAGCGCCGACAATTTTTTTCATTTGCGCCAGATCGACGTCGACGTTCGCCAGCACTTCCATCGTGTCCGCCGTACCGGCCGGCGATGTAATGGCGCGCGAGGAGGTTTTAGGAATTGGAAGGCCGCAAGCTGCAACGATCGGCACAACAATCATTGACGTTCGGTTGCCGGGGATCCCGCCCACACAATGCTTGTCCATAACTTGCGCGAAGTTGCAAGGTGGCCCATTCCACTGGATGCGTGTTCCGACGTCGGCCATGGCTTGAGTAAGGGCCAGCACTTCTTCCCCGGTAAGGAAAGCCGCGCTCGCCACAAGAAATGCCGTGATCTCGGTTTTCGAGTAGCGATGCGCGGCGATGTCGGAGATTATTTCTTTGATTTGCGCGGCATCGAGAGGTTCGCCTCTGATCTTGCTGCGCACAAACTCCATGCTGTGCGGCGGGCGCGACAGCTTGATCATGACCTCGCTCCCCTCGGCCAGACCTAAGGCGGCGAATGCGGCGGTCGACAGTCCCAAGGTGGACGGATCGACGAGGTCGCCATTCTCGACGACGTTGACCGATGCGACAATCCGCTGGCCGCTCGCGCCGTAAATCTCGATTTTATTGATGTTTACGAAGGACTCAGGCTTGTACGAACGGCAAGCCGCGCTCAGAAACGCAACATACTCCCCATATGTGTGCAGACCGATGCGTTTAAGGCGCAAGGTGGGGTTGGCGTCGTCTGCGGTACCTGGGCGTGATGTCACGGAGTTCCCTGTCGAACTGTCGCTCCGCATTTAATCCGGCCTGCAACCCCGGCACGTTGATTACGATCAAGTGAAGATGAGTGTCTTCACACTAGGCTTATGACCACACCGGCATCAGCACAGCATGAGGTCGACATGGCAAAGCGGATTGCAATTATCCAGGGTCACCCCGATCAGTCCAAGCAGCGCTACTGCCGGGCGATTGCTGCGGCCTATGAGAAAGGGGGCCATCGCCGCTGGCCACACGGTCGAAACGATCGACGTCGCCGCGCTGACGTTTCCCTTCCTGCGCAGCAAGAAGGAATATGAGCAAGGCGCCCACAAAGGCGTGCGCAAAGCGCAAGACGTTATGAAACGCGCCGATCATCTGGTGATCCTTTTTCCGCTCTGGCTGGGCGATATGCCCGCTTTGCTCAAGGCGTTCCTGGAGCAGAGCTTACGGCCAGGGTTTGCCTATACCCGCATGGATGGCCGGTTCCCAAAACCGTTGCTGAAGGGAAAGTCGGCCCGCATTTTCGTCACGATGGGAATGCCCGCGCCCGTCTACCGCCTCTATTTTCGCGCGCATGGCCTGAAGAACTTGCGCCGCAACATCCTCGGGTTCTGCGGGATCGCGCCGATCCGCGACACACTGATCGGCATGGTCGAGGCTAAGGCATCCAAGGCGCGCCTCACCTGGCTGTCACGTGCTGAAGCCCTCGGCCGCAAAGGAGAATAGCACCATGAAATGCTTGCTGTGGGGCGCCCTAGCCGGGCTCATTACCCTGCTGCCGTCAGCAGCCCTCACCGCGCGCGAGGCTGCGCCGTTAGGCCTCACCCCGAGCGGAGACCCAAAACGCGGGGCGGCGATCACGGAAAAGTGGTGCGGGGGCTGCCACCGCGGCGGGGCAACCGCGGACGACCGCATTCCCACCCTGGGCGCGCTGGCCCTCAACCCGCCCCGGACAGATGGCGCGGTGCGCGCCTTCCTCATGCAGCCGCATAAACCCATGCCGCCGATCGAGCTAGAAACTCAACAAATAGAAGACATTATCGCCTATCTGCACACCCTCGGCGCTGGGGCGGCCCTGAAACCCTGACAGGGGTCGAGTCCGTATTTCTACGTAGACGTATCCCACAAGTTTTCCCACCCGGCCCCCCGGCCTACCAATTGGCCATCGCGTCAGTCAACCAAGGCCGAGGGAAAACACCGTGATCCAGACAGCCATCCAGACCCGTCATCATCAAGCGCCTGCGGCGTCTTGGACAGGCCGCGCCCCCCGGAAGACCGCGCCCGTTCCGGCCGCCGGCGCAGCCATGCGTCCTTTCGAGACGAAATTTAGCGTGAAAGCAGACGGCACAGTCTTCGACGAAGGCGACGAAGCGATCTATTTCTACAAACTGCTGACCGGCAGCCTGCGCCTGGTAAAGGTGGTGGCCGATGGTCACCGGCAGATCTGCGACTTCCATGTGCCGGGCGACCTCGTCGGGTTCTCCAATGCCGCGGAACATGAGTTTTCCGCCGAGGCGATCCAAGACTGCACGCTCATCCGCTATCGCCGGCGCGATACCGATTCTCTGATCAAAAGCGACGCGGCGTTCGCCTGCGAACTGCAGGCGTTGACGGCGCGCGGACTGAGCAGTGCTTACGCCCACATGGTCCGGCTTTGTCACCGTTCGGCCTACGACCGCCTGGCTTGGTTCCTGCTCGCGATGGTCGACCGTTCCCAGTCCTCCGACGGATGGGTCGCTCTGCCGATGACTCGCATCGATATCGCCGACTATCTCGGCATGGCCCATGAAACCGTCAGCCGCGCGTTCACGCAGCTCAAGAAATCCGGCGTGATTATCGAGCCGACTCTCAACCACATCAAACTGGTCGACCGGGACGCCCTGGAAGATCAGCTCTACGCGGCCTAGCTGCCTCAGCCTGCGACATGCACACACTGATGCAAGGATCGATTCGGTGAAACATACTTATGAACCCGGAATGAAAGTTCGGTTCGAACCGCGCTCGAAGCGCGTTGTGGTCTCATTTCGCGGAAAGATAACGGTGCTGCCCG
Source organism: Fidelibacterota bacterium (assembly GCA_947473445.1). GTDB lineage: Bacteria > Pseudomonadota > Alphaproteobacteria > Rhodospirillales > Rhodospirillaceae > SHVO01. The sequence goes on from CANJEU010000052.1 coordinate 9,212, forward strand.
AACCGTATGAGACCGAAGACCAAGCTGTAGCGGCCGGTGAATCCCATTGTCGCCGCGCCGGTTGGAACCCCGGCCATGCTGCGGCGGACGGCCGACAGCTTATACGCAGTCGCGATTAGCGTTTTGAAGGTGAACCGGCGTATTTCCGGAAAGGAAAGCAGCTTATGGCCATCAAACACATTCTTCTTCCGCTGACCGGTGAGGTCGACGGCGCCGATGCCGCCATCTGCGGCCTGAATGTCGCCAAGCAACTCGGCGCTCATGTGACGGCCGGCTATGAAGACGAGATGGGCCCGTTGTATTTCGACGCGGGCATGCCCGGCTCATCCTACAACTACGCCACGTTCTACGAACAACTTCAGAAAGTGCGGCAGCAGCGCAAGGCCACGGCGCGCCATTCTTTTGGCCAGGCCGTAGCCGCCACGCAAATGCCCATCGTCAGCGGTCCGACCTGTAAGCACGCGTCAACGATGTGGCTCGACGATAAGGGCGGTGATGACGATCTGGTTTCTAAACTTGGTCTACTGAC
>CANJEU010000053.1 GCA_947473445.1 Fidelibacterota bacterium
AGGCCAGCGTGTGCTGCTCATGAACGAGCTTAATCACCGCGTGAAGAATACGCTTAGCGCCGTTCAGGGCATCGTCGCGCGCGGCCTCCCCGACGTTCCGGACAACGAAGCCTATCGAAAGGCCGCTGAATCGCGGCTTCTCGCCCTTTCCAGCGCCCATAACATTCTCAGCAGCCAAAGCTGGGAGAGTGCAAACCTCTCCGATATTGCCAAAGGTGTCATCGAACCCTATGGCACCCAGGCCCGCATGAGTCTTGAAGGGCCCGAAGTCATTCTGGCGCCGCGCATGGCCATCCCTCTCGCGATGATCCTGAACGAGCTTGCGACCAATGCGGTGAAATATGGTGCACTTTCCGCGGGCGCGGGCCATTTATCCCTGATTTGGTCCATGATAACGCCGGACCAGTTACGCCTGGAGTGGCGCGAAACGGGTGGTCCGGTCACCGAACCGCCCGCAAGCATCGGCTACGGCACGCGCTTTATCGAGCGGGCCGTGAAAAGCGAGCTGAAGGGCGCCTACACTTCGGCCTACCGGCCCGAGGGCTTTGCCTGCACAATCGAAATCCCTGTTTGACGTTAGTAGGTCCCATGACGACGACGTTGCCGAGCGGTCTTGATATCCTTCTGGTCGAGGACGAGACCCTGGTGTCCATGTTGATCGAAGACATGCTCCTGGAACTGGGCGCCGCGCAGGTGCGTCACGCCGGCCGGCTCGACGCCGGATTTACCCTGGCCGCGCAGCGGACCCCGACCCTTGCGGTGCTCGATGTCAATATCGGCGGCCAGGCGATCTTTCCGCTGGCGCAGAAGCTCGCGCAGGATGGCGCGGCGCTTTTGTTCATCACCGGTTACGGGCGCGATGGCCTTTCCGATGAATGGGCCGATCACGAAGTTCTGCAAAAGCCGTTGACGATGGACCAGCTTGAGAAGGCGCTTCGCGCCGCGCTTGCGAAGAAGGCGCGCCCCTAGCCCACCAGCGCGAGGGCCTGGTCCAGATCGCCCACTAAATCATCCGCGCTTTCGATCCCGATCGAAAGGCGCACCACATCGGGTCCGGCGCCGGCCGATATTTGTTGCTCGGCGGTCAACTGGCGGTGGGTGGTCGAGGCCGGGTGCAGGATCAAGCTGCGTGTATCGCCGATGTTGGCAAGGTGCGAGAACAGTCGCACCGATTCCACGAGCTTCGATCCGGCATCGAATCCGCCTTTGAGTCCGAAGGTCAGCACCGCGCCGGCGCCCTTGGGCAGGTACTTTTTGGCCAGCGTATTGTAGCGATTGCCCGAAAGACCGGCGTAGGACACCCACGCCACCTTGGGGTGTTTTTCCAGGAACTCGGCGACCACTTGTGCATTGCGTACATGGCGTTCCATGCGCAGCGGCAGAGTCTCGATCCCCATGATGGTCAGGAACGCATTCATCGGCGCTTGCGCGGGGCCGAAGTCGCGCAGGGCCACGGCGCGCGCCTTCGTCGTGAAGGCAAAATCGCCGAAGTTTTCGTAGAATTTCAGGCCGTGATAGGCCGGCTCGGGATCAGTGAGCGATGGGAACTTGCCGCCTTGCGCCCAGTCGAACTTGCCCGATTCGATCAACATGCCGCCCAGCGAGTTGCCGTGGCCGGACAGGAATTTGGTCGTCGAATGCAGAACGATATCGGCGCCCCACTCGAAAGGCCGGCACAGGAAGGGCGTTGCGAGTGTGTTGTCGACGATCAACGGGATGCCGGCGTCGTGGGCGATCTTGGCGATGGCTTCAAGATCCAGAACGATACCGCCCGGGTTGGCCAGGCTCTCGATGAAGATCGCTTTGCACTTTTCGGTCAGCGCACGTTTGAAGTTTTCTGGATCGTTCGGATCGACGAAGTGGCAGGTCCAGCCAAGTTTTTTGAACGAAAGGCCGAACTGGGTCAGCGATCCGCCATAGAGGTTGCGCGAGGCAACGAACTCATCGCCGGGCGACAGCAGCGTGAAGAATGTGATGAACTGCGCGGCGTGGCCCGAGGCGGCCGCAACGGCCGCGCGGCCGCCTTCAAGGCTCGCCAGACGCTCTTCAAGCACCGACACCGTCGGATTGGAGACGCGCGAGTACAGGTAACCGAAGTCGTGAAGATTGAAGAGCGAGGCAGCGTGATCGACGTCTTTGAAGACGTAGGACGCCGTCTGATAGATCGGCGTGATACGCGCGCCGGTGACGGGATCGGGCATGGCGCCTGAATGTACCGCGCGGGTTTCAAAGCCGTAATCGCCCGCCGCCACGGGCCGCGGGGCGCCGCGCGTCGTGCCCGCCGTCGGCGCCGCGGGCGGCCGGTTCGAGATCAAGCGCGAATTCACCCCGCTCCAGGACAGTTCACCGGCAAGGCGGCTGAACTCGATCTTGGGGCAGCGGTTCATAATCACCGTCAGGCCCGCCGCTTCGCCCTTTTTCGCCGCTTCGTCGTTGCGCACGCCAAGCTGCATCCAGACCACCTTGGCGCCGATGGCAATGGCGTCATCGACGATGCCGGGCGCGAATTCGGCGGCGCGGAAGACATCGACCATATCGACCTTGTCGGGAATGTCTTTCAGCGACGCATAGACCTCCTCGCCCAACAGGTCCTGGCCGGCGGTCTGCGGATTGACCGGAATGACCCGGTAGCCCTTCGCCTTCAGATACTTCGCTACGAAATAACTCGGGCGGTTCCAATGCGACGATGCACCCACCATGGCGATGGTGCGCACCTTCTGCAGAATCGAACGCAGGAAGTCGTCGCTATAGTTCAGGGGTTCGGTCATGGGGGCTCACTTAGCGGAAGGTGGTTGGCGCGATGGGCAAATGCGGTAGGACACTCTGGTGGGGGGCGTCAAGTCAGGCGGCGCGGGGTTTGCGCGCCGGCGAGGCTTTCCCCTCGGCGACGGCCTGTTCGGCCGCGTCTTGCATGAACATATCCTCAAGCTCGCGCGCCGCCGCCTTCGCCAGGGTCTGCATTTTTTCCTGATCGTTATAGTGCGTATGGTGCTCGGCAAGGCGCCGCTCGTCGTGCTCCTGGAACGTCTCGACCGTACGGGCGGCGTCTTTCGCGTTCATGCCAAGGCCGCGCAGTACCTCTCGGGTGAGATCAAGGGCCGACAGGAAGGTTTCCCGCTTGATCACGCGCACGCCCAAGTCCATTAGCCGGTAGGCGTGCTGGCGGTTGCGCGCGCGCGCATAAATCTGCAGATGCGGAAGATGCTTCGCCGCCGTTTCGACCGTGCGCAAGGACGCGTCCACATCGTCAATGGCCACCACCAGGATTTTCGCGCTCTCGGCGCGGGCCGCGCGCAGCAGCTCGAGGCGCGAGGCGTCGCCGTAATAGATTTGATTGCCGAAGCGTTTGACGAAGTCGACCTGGTCGGCGCTGGCGTCGAGCGCAATGAAGGGGATGTGTTTTGCCGCCAGCACGCGGCCGGTGATCTGTCCAAAGCGGCCGAAGCCGGCGATGATCACGGGATGATCGCTCGTGGGCGCGACGTCATAGTCCGGATCGCGAACCGGCACGAGGCCCCGGGTCAGCCAATCATGTCCGAGACGCGCGAGCGGCGTTGCGGCAATCGAAAGGCTGACCACAAGAACGAGAAGGTCGTGAAGGTCGCGCGCCATCAACCCCGCGCCAAGCGCCGCGGTGAAGATCACGAAGGCAAACTCCCCGCCTTGCGGCAGGGCAAGCGCCATGTCCTTGGACGCATGATTATCTAGATTCCAGATCCGGCCGATGACGAAGAGGACGGCGCCCTTGATCACCATCAGGCCCAGCACCAGCAGCATGACGTCGCCGGCGCGCTCGCGCATCAGGGCAAGATTGAGGCCCATTCCCACCGCCATGAAAAACAGGCCCAGCAGCAATCCCTTGAACGGCTCGATGTCCGCTTCCAGCTGATGGCGGTATTCGCTGTTCGCGAGCAGAACGCCGGCCAGGAAGGCGCCAAGCGCCATTGAGATGCCCACCGAGTTCATGAGCAGGGCTGTTCCGCTGACGATCAGCAGCGCAATGGCCGTGAACAGTTCTGGGATCTTCGTACTCGCGACGATGCGCAACGCCGGCCGCAGCAGGAAGTGCCCGCCGATCACAACGGCGGTCAGCACGGCGGCAACCCGCGCGGTGTCGAGCAGGATCGACGCGCCGTTAGGCGCGGTCTCGCCGCCCCCGATTAACGGAACCGCCGCCAGCAGAGGAATCGCTGCAACATCCTGGAAAAGCAAAATGGCGAAGGCGTAGCGTCCGTAACGATCTTTCAGTTCGCCGCGCTCGGCCAGCGTCTGAAGAACGAAAGCGGTGGACGAAAAGGCGAGCGCAAGGCCGATCACAATGGCCGCCGCGACGCTTTGCCCGAAATAAAGGGCGGCGGCCGCGATGAGGGCGCCGGTGCCGAGCACCTGGGCGCCACCCAAGCCAAACACAAGGTTCCGCATGGTCCATAAGCGCGATGGGTTCAGTTCGAGCCCGATGATGAACAGCAGCAACACCACGCCGAACTCGGCGAAATGGGCCGTTGCTTCGACATCGCTGATCATGGACAGGCCGAACGGCCCGATCACCGCGCCCGCGGCGAGGTACCCCAGCACCGCGCCAAGGCCAAGGCGTCTGAAGATCGGGACGACGAGAACCGCTGCGCCAAAGAAGACGGCTGCCTGGGTAAGAAGGTCCATGTTCGATCCTGAAGACGCCCCGATATAGGGGTGAGTATACCCAAGATGCGGGACGGCTGTATTTGCTTCCTACGCCTACCGCCCGGTTGACATTCGTCTTCGCGACCTTATGTAAGGGTTATGCAAAGCTGTCTTAGCCTTTTCGACCACGGCATGGCCGGTCGCCTCATCGCAGGCGCTACCGCCTAAGACGCGCATGCGCGCCTCTTAGGCGCGCCTTTTTCTCTTTTCACCTGTCTCACCATAAAAAGCCAAAGGCGCGATTCGTGCCGGCTTTCATCTATCCGAAGGATAAAATTCTATGCTCGCCCTCCGCGAACCGCCCCTGACCGTTCTGCGCGCCGACTTCGAGAAGCTCTCGAAGCTCGCCGCGCTTTCGGGCGAAACCGCCGTCACCCGCTATCTTGAGCATGAGCTCGATCGCGCCGATGTCGTCACCGAAACCACCAAGCCCGTCGTGCGCCTCGGCTCACGCGTGCGCTATCACGATCTCGCACGCCCCGTTCCGATCGAGATCACGCTGGTCCTGCCCCACGAGGCCGACATCTCGCGCGGACGCGTTTCTGTACTGACGCCAGTCGGCGCGGCCCTCATCGGACTCAGCGAAGGGCAACGCATCACGTTCTCCATGCCATGGGGCCAGGAGCGCACGCTTGCTGTCGTGAAAGTAGGGTCTGTCTAAGCGAGAAACTTCGCCCTTCCCCGCACAGGGGAGGGGCGCGTTGATCACGTCTCAGCCACTTAAGTCGGACGAGTCATGGACCTTTCTCAAGCGCGGCTCGCCTTGCCACGATGAGGCCGTCGACGGTTCGCGGAACTTGCCCTCGACCTGGGTGATCCGGCGCCGCAGCGCCTCGACCTCGTTCAGAAGTTCGGAGATCGAACGCGAGGTCGGGTCCGAGGTATCGTCACAAGGCGTGCCGTAAGGCACGAAAGTCTCGTTTTTCACCGGGCCTTGCGGCAGGGCTTCCTGCGCCGGAATCCCCACGACCGTCACATCGGGCGGCACATCCCGCACGACGACCGCATTCGCGCCGACGCGGGCGCCGCGCGCGACGGTGATGGGCCCTAAGATCTGTGCGCCGGCGCCGATGATGACTTTGTCTTCGATCAGCGGGTGACGGCGCTTGCCCGTCACGGCCGTGGACACGCCGCCCAGGGTCACGCCGTGATACATGGTGACGTCGTCGCCGATGATGGCCGCTTCGCCAATGACCACGCCGGTCCCATGATCGATGAACAGCCGCTTGCCGATCGTCGCGCCGGGATGAATCTCGATGCCCGACAGCCAGCGGCCGATCTCGGAGACCAACCGCGCGATGAAGGTCAGGCGCAGTTGATACAGCGCATGCGCGACCCGGTGAAACGCAAGAGCGCGCACGCCGGGATAAAGCAGCGCGACTTCAAGCAGCGAACGCGCCGCGGGGTCGCGCGCTTTGATCGATTCCAACATTGCAATAAGGCCACCGGCCATCACACGCACTCCAGCCATTTCCCCAAGGTGCTGCCTCACATAGGGCGCAGCTGGGCGTAATCCGAGTCCCATGCCCGATATCAGAAAACTGCGAAAGAGGGAAATAAAAATCTTCCTAGCCTGGACTTTTACCTCAAAAAGAGATGATTATTCCCCATACCGCACCTGACCATACTTTCCCCCGCGGGGCGGTCCCTCCCGAGGAGTCGCCATGCTTGATCCCATCGATCGCAAAATTCTTGCCCTCTTGCAGAACAATGCCGGGCTTTCCATCGCCGAGATCGCTCAGAAGGTCGGCCTCTCGCAGACGCCGTGCTGGAAGCGTATTCAGAAGATGGAGCAGGCCGGGGTCATCAAGGCGCGTGTCGCGCTGCTCGACGCCAAGCGGCTGAACCTCGGGCTCACGGTGTTTGTCATCATCCGCACCAGCCAGCACGACGACGTGTGGCTGCAGAAGTTCGCGCGCGCGGTGAAGGAAATGCCCGAGATCACCGCCATCTGGCGCATGGCGGGAGATATCGATTATCTGCTGCGCGTGGCCCTGAACGACGTCAGTTCCACCTTCGTCATGGAAGAGATCAAATACTCAACCGCCCTGCCGCTTGAGCTCTCGACGCCGGTGACGCCGCTCGGAGCGACCTAGGCCGATTTGCAGAAGACGCCGTCGTAGTCGACACGCCCGCGCGAAGGCGCGCAACGAAGCAAAAGGGCGGCGGTCACTCAGTCTTACAGAACACGCCGTAGTAATAGCCGCCGCCCGCGAAGGCATAGGCGTCTGCCTTCATCGACCGTTCACGCGCGCCGGCGTCCTTCTCAAACGGCGCGGGCTGCATCCAGTTGAGGAAATGAACCCCGCGCGCGCCAAGCCCGGTTTCCAGTGCTGACGTCGACAGCGTCCCAAAGCTCTGGTTCAGCATCTCGTGAAAGAAAATTGTCTCCTCGGTGCCAAGCACCTGCTGCAGCATGCCCATCATGAGGCGCTGGTCGCCGCCGATTTTTCCAAGGGTCGCAAGGATGCTTTGAATCTGGGCTTTGGCGAGACGCACCTGTTCGCCCGTCGGGAGATAGGGCGGAACGCTCGCGCGCAGAACCTTGTGCAGGCCCGCCATCAGCAGCGGCACCGTGCCGGCGTAATAGCTGATGACGGCGACGCCGCCGGGCTTCAAGCAGCCCGCGATCAGTTCGAGCAGGCGGCGCTGCACCGCCGGCGGTGTCACGTAAAGAACGCCGATATGATAAATCAGATCGAATTGGCCCAGCGCGTCCGCGTCCAGGTCCATGAAATCGGCGCAGAGCACGCGGCAGCGCGGTGCAAAGCGCGCGGTGCGCGCAACCGCCTGGGCATAGGCCGAGCGCGAAAGATCTGTACCGAGAAGATTGCCCGTCGTCAGACCGGCAACCCGTTCGAGCTGAGCGCCCGTGCCGCATCCAAGATCAAGCACATCGATGGCGCTAGGGTCGCGGCCGTAGCCATAGTGCGCGGCCAGGGCGAAGACCTGCGCGGGATCGAGCCCGGGGCTCGCCGGTGGGTCGTATGGCACCCGGTCGTAGTTTTCCGCGATGGCCGCATTGAGGCCGCGCAGCACGGGATCGGTGGTCTCGCCCGACATGATTGTCCTCGCTGGAAGGAAGCATGTGCATTGCATTTTTGCGCGATCATGAGAAGCTGAAACACATCCCGTCACACGTTAGGTTGTTCAATTTCCATGGCTGCCTTTTCGCTCGAGCACATCACGGCGCGTGAGACTTGGCGCGCGTTCGCACCCGCGCTCCATATCGAAGACGCGGGCATGTTCAAAGCGGCGGCCGTGCTGCCGGTTGATCCAGCCCGCGCCATCGCCGCGCGCGAACACTTGCTGCTCGAGGGGTATCTTCAGGAAAGCGGTGTCGTGTTCAGCGTCGATCTGGCCGTGATGGCTGAGACGGTGCGCAAGCTTTCCGCGGCCGGTCTCTCGCCCGTTTTTGCGTTTCTGTATGACGAATTCTGGCTGCCCTACTGCCAGCTCGATGGCTTGTTCCGCGAGATTCTGGGCGGTTATGCGATGTTGCCGGACTTCTGGTGCTGGAACGTCGATCCCGCCAAGGGCGACGCGGGATGGACGCCCCACCGCGATAAAGGCGGCGGCACCTTGCGTCCCGACGGCATGCCGAACTCGATCACCGTCTGGATCCCGCTCACGGATGCGACGCCTCTCACCAGCTGCATGTACATCGTGCCGGCGCGCCTCGATCCGACCTACGGCACAGCGCGCGAGGGCGAGTGGCGGTTCGATCTGCCCAGTATCCGCGCCCTGCCGGCTAAACCCGGCGACGTCCTGATCTGGAATCAAGCCGTGCTGCACTGGGGGAGCAAGAGCGCCCCGCACGGAAAAGAATCGCGCATCAGCATGGCCATCGAGTTCCAGCGCGCCGATGTACCGCCGATGAACCCGCCCCTTATCCGGCCAAACGTCCTGCTTCCGTTCGAACAGCGCTTGAAGCTGATCGCGCGCCAGGTGCTGCAGTACCGGCACATGTACAAGGTCGCCCCGGATATCGAACAGATGATGCTGAAACTCGTGCAGGAAACCGCGCCTTAGAAGGCCGGCAGCTTCACAAGCTTGTGGCAGAGCCGTTCGGTCTCGGGCTCCGCCTTCGCGGCGGCTTTACTGTGGGCCGCTTTCAAGGCGTCGCCCGCGGCCTTGATGCGGCGGCGATCCGCGGCCGGGGCGCCTTTGCTGGCCAGAGCAATTGTGCGCTCGGCAACATCAAGATCGTTGAGATGACCCAAGCTGTCCTGCAGCCGTTTGAGCACGCTCGCGGTGCGGGCTACGCGCTTGGCCGGCAAAGCCGAGGAGAGAAATTCCAGGCTGTAGCGCACCTTTTTCACGGCGATGCGGAGTTCATGGCGTTCGGGCACGGTGAGGGTCTTTGCGCGTACGGCCATTTCGCCGATCTTGCGCATGCGCTTGTTCAGCGTCTCGCGCGCGAAGCTAGCGAGGTTAGGGATCTCGTTCTCGTCGGCGTACCAGCCGTGACCGTCCAGCCAAGTATCTAAACGCGCCGCGAACCGGCGCATGCGCGTGCCGCGCAAGGCGGCGGCCGCTGTGCTCTGCGCTTTCGTGTGGACTACGCGCACGGCCGCAGCCAGCGCGGCGGTATTCTCGGCATCTTTCGCACCCTCGAAACGCGCGGTGAGGTCGGACAAAAAGACATCAAGGTCGCGCACGGGCCCAAGCTGGTTGGCGAGCCACTTGGCTTCGGCGTTCAGCCACGCGCGCTGATTCTCGGGAATGAACTTGCGGAACAGGGACAGCGCCGAGCGGAACCGCCGCAGACCCACACGCACCTGATGGACACCCTCGGGGTTGCGCCCCTCGAGGGCCGCGGGCAGGTTCGCCTGCCAGTGGTCGCGGCAGCTTTTCACCACCGCGGCGATCGCGTCGTCCAGCGTCGATCTGCTTTTGAAAGTGACCGGCGCGGCTTTGCGTGTGCTCGGCGTACGGGTCGCGGGCGGACTCGTCCTTGCCGGTGCCTTGCGCGCGCCCGGCGAAAGGCGAAGCCGCATCTGCTTATCGACGCTCTGAGTTTGCGCGCGAATGGCCATCC
>CANJEU010000054.1 GCA_947473445.1 Fidelibacterota bacterium
CGCCGAGCTGCTGCGGGCGGGCGCTGCCGTACAGGTGAGCGACACGGCGCGTCTGACCGAGGCCGTCGGCGCGCTACTTGAGGACGCGGACCGCCGGACCGGAATGATAGGCGCAGGACAAGGCGTGATGCGTCACCACGCAAATGCTGTAAAAGACACGCTGGCCGCGCTGGCGCCCTATCTTGCAGCGTCGAAAATCCAGTAGATTCCGGAATATGGATCAAGAGTCAGAACGTAAACTCAGGGAACTGCGCCTGAACCTCGCTGAAGTCTGCCTAGAAGGGCGGATCGAGCGCATTGCATCGCTGTGCCGCAGCCCGGCGGGCGACACGATCATGACCATGATTAATTCGGGCGTTCGCCATCTGGCACTGACCAAAGGCGATCAGGCGGTGGCGGAACGCTGCCACCGGATCCTGTCGGTCGAACATGACGTGACCCGCAAGGTGAGCGCCTATCTCGCGCTCAGCCTGTTCACGCCGCCGCAGGGCATCGAGCGGGCATTCGATATCGTCGATGTTCCCACGCCCCTGCTGTGCCCCGTGATCAAGGTGCTGCTGGCGGTGCCGATGTTCTTCACCCGCGAAGGCGCGCGCCGGCGGGCCCTTGCCCACGTCGAAGCGACCGTCGCCGAGATTCATAAAGCGGTGATGGTCATCGACGAGTTCGAATTTCGCCGCGAGGTGCTGGCGGGCTTCATGGACGGTTATGTCGTCTCGTCGGTGTACGGCGAAGACGTGCCTTTGCGCGCGCTGGCCCAGCGCCGGGGCGATCTTATCCGTAAGTATCTTGAGATTCACGGCCTCGCGCACGACATCACGCCGCTGCCGCGCAGCGCCAACGAAACCACCGTACGCGTCGGCGTTCTGTGCCCGGGCACCATCAGCGAAGTTGCCGCCATGCGCGGACATCTGTTCGGGCTTGATCGCAGCATCTTCCAAGTCATCGCGTTTGTGCCCGACGAAGCGGCGACGTCGGTGAGTGCGGGATTTGAGGATGTGGCGGACGATTTTGTCGCGCTGCCGGTGGCCGATATTCCCGCCGCGGCCAAGATCCTGGCGCAGGAGGAACTCGATATCCTGATCGCCGGCGCCAATATCACCAACACCTGCAAATTCCCCTGGACCCTGCTGATGGCGCAGCGCCTCGCGCGCCTTCAAGTATCGATGCATTGCAGCAGCCTGACCACGGGTCTTGCGACCGTTGATCTGTTCATCAACGGACGACTGAACGAGCCCGAAGACGCGCAGGACGATTACACCGAAGAACTTGGCCTCATCCCCGGCTCGTCCAATCACTACGTCTTTGCCGGCAAGCCGGTCGTTCCCGAACAATTGACGCGCGAACGCATCGGTGTGCCGGACGCCGCCCTGCTACTGGCCACGGGCGCGAATTATTTCAAGATCGGCCCGGAACTTCTGAGCACCTGGGCGCGAATTCTCGAAGCTGTGCCCAACGCCCATATCATCATGTATCCGTTCAATCCCAATTGGACGACGCATTACCCGCATAAGGATGGCTTTCTGCGTTTCGTGCAGGAGCGCTTTGCCGATCGCGGCGTGAACATCGACCGTTTGCACGTTCTTGAGTCACAAGCGAGCCGCGCGCCGTTGCTGGGGGTTTTGAAACTTGCCGATCTTTATCTCGACAGCTTCCCTTATTCCGGCGCGGTCTCGCTGCTTGACCCGTTGAGCGTCGGGTGTCCGCCGGTAGTGCGCGAAGGCAACACCGCGCGGTGCCGGCAAAGCGCGGCGCTGCTGCGGGAAATCGGCCTCGACGTACTGGTGACACGTTCGATGGATGATTACGTGACGGTGGTGAAGCGCCTTCTGACCGACCACAGCCTGCGCCGCGAAATCGCCGAAGCGGTGAAGGAAGTCACCCGTGCCACGCACCTCGGCACACAAGGCATCGGCGGCGCGGTGGGCGATGTGCTGCTGAAGGCGCTTGCGAAGAAATTGCGCGCGCCCGTTTAACGGGCCTGTTCCTCGGCCTCGACCAAGCCCTGCTGCCGATCCGCGGTTGCGATATCCGTCGCACGCTTCATGATCATCAGCAGGATCAACAGAACCGCCATCGACATGAACATCGGTCGCCAGGCTTTCAAAACGAACTGGCCGTACATGATCGTCGCCATCACAAAGAACGACAAGAAAGCGATGCCGATGATGCCCATCGCGACGATGCCGGTGACGCTCATGACTTCTGATGCGCCTGGAGCGCCTCTTCAAGACGGGCGATAAAATCATTGCGCAGGGCATTTGCAACGCGAAGGTCCGCGATGCGCCGTTCTTCGCCGACGTAAAGACGCGCGATGGTCATGAGGGTGTGCGCCATCGCCCTATCGCGTACACCGATCAGATTGGTGCGGTCCCATTCGAGATTTGGAAAGCTTGCGAGCCCACCGAAGCTGGAAACACTGCGCAAACCAAAGCTATTGTCGTCGCGCCATATGGCCACGAGCGTGATGTAGCCGAGCCCGGCCACGGACTGCGCAAGACCGCCCGCATCGGAAATATCGTAAAAAGCGCAATTGAATTTGAGGAATTCGGGCCGCCAGCGCTTGATGTTGTTTGCGGCATCGGGCGGTAGGAATTTGGCTTCGCACGAAAGGAGCGTGCAGCTTTCAATCGCGGCCTCGGGCGTCTGCACGGCCGGTACTTCGGCAAGGTTGACCTGTGCATCGGACCGAAACCCCGGCGTCGCCAGCACCTTCCAGCCGGCGGTTGCATACTGTTGCAACTGGGTGGCCGATGCGCCGGACAGGAACACAGCCGACGGCGCCGCCGCGCGGTCTTCGCGCCGCAACTCCTCGGCAAAAATAATCGGAATATCGTCGCTCATGCGCCCCCGGCTTCCGAAGAGGGAGCACTATAGCCGCCTTCGCCGGGCTTGCCGAGCTTCGGCGTGCCCTGTCGGAAATTATTATGGCGACGTTAACGCGGACGTTCCGTAAGGACAGCGTTCACCGTCACCAGCTTGCCGTGACGCAAGACGGTCAGCGCGACGCTGTGCCCGATGCGCTCGGCGCTCAGCAGACGGTGAAGGTGATCAACGCCGCTAATCGCGTGTTCATCGAGGGTGAAAAGAAGATCGCCCGAGATCAGCCCCGCCTTGTCGACCGGTCCGCCGGTTTCGACCTTGAAGATGCGCGCGGCCGTTTCGGGCCCGCGGCCAAGCGCGCGCACGATGCGGCGGGGAATCCCGGTGCTTTGCGCGGCAACACCGAGATGACTGCGGCGCACCGTGCCGTGCAGAAGGATCTGCGTGGCGACAAACAACGCCGTATTGGACGAAACGGCAAAACAGAGGCCTTGCGCGCCGAGAATAGTGGAGGTGTTGACGCCGATCACCTTGCCTTTGCTATCGACGAGCGGGCCGCCGGAATTGCCCGGATTAAGCGCAGCATCGGTCTGGAGGACGTCGTCGATCTGGCGGCCAGGCTGGCCGTTGTAACCCTGCGACCGCAGCGAGCGCCCAAGGGCGCTGATGACGCCGGCGGTGACCGTGCATTCGAAGCCGAGCGGATTGCCCACGGCGACCGCGAGCTGGCCGACCTTCAGCGCCGATGAATCGGCAAAGGCCGGTGCGGGGATGTTGTTGCCGTGAACCTGAATCACCGCAAGGTCGGTATCGGGATCGTCGCCCACGAGGTAGGCGGGAAATTCGCCGCCGTCAGGGAATGTGGCCCGGATGGCGAGCGCGCCTTGCCCGTCATGATGCACGACGTGCGAGTTGGTGACCATGTATCCGTCGGGCGTAAACAGAAAACCCGACGCCGAGCCATCTTGCTCGCGGCCTTCGCGTTTTCCCCGCAGGCGCAACTGCGCAACCGCCGGGGCGACGTTCTCCACCGCGTTGACGACGCTTTGGCTGTAAGCGTCAAAAAGCGGCGCATCGGGGTTGGACGTTTTGACGGTATCGAGGGGCATGATGAGCCCCATGTAGGAAGGCTTAAGCGGGCGCGCTAGAGGTCTTGGCCGCAACTTGCCGCGCGGCCTCACGGCGCAGGGCCGCCTGCAACCAGGTCAGCACCGGCGCCCAGTTCCGCCCCCGCCGCTGGCGCAGGAGAACCATGGAAGGATACCAAGGACTATCCGAGCGCCCGTTGAGCCAGCGCCAGTCGTTCGCCTCGGCGATCATCGTCCAAACCGGTTTGCCAAGGGCGCCGGCCAGATGCGCAACAGCCGTATCGACGGTGATGACAAGGTCGAGCGCAGACACCGCCGCTGCTGTCGCGGCAAAATCTGGCAGGAGCAGCGCGAGATCGGTCATGCGCGACGACGCGGGGGAAGACTCCCGTTCGGCGGCCGCGCTTCCGACCTGCAGGCTGAACCAACTGACGCCCGGGACATCGAGCAGCGGGGCGAGCATATCAAGGCTCACCGACCGGACCGCATCGGCCTCGTGCTTTGGATTGCCCCGCCACACCAATCCAACCCGCAGCCCCGCGCCGATAAGGTCAAGTTGCGGGGCGCTCGCGGGAACCGTGAGGTAAGGCGTAGCCGCCGGTATTGTCGCGAGCGTTGTTTTAAGAATATGGGGCAGGCTCATAAGCGGCAGATAGCACGCCGCCTCGGGCACCGGCGTCCCGGCGGTCACGGTTGCGGCGACACCGTTGGCGGTGGCCAGCAAACTTTCGAGGCCCGGATGGCATTCCATGACGACGCGGGCGCCGCGCGCGGCCGCGACCGCGGCGAACCTTACAAAGTGGATGGCATCACCTATGCCCTGCTCGAGCGTCAGCAAAAGCGTGCGTCCGCCCAGCGGTTCGCCGCGCCAGCGCGGGATGGGGAGCTTGCGTTCCTCGCGGCTGGGACGGCGAAAGCGCCATTCATATTCGTGAAAACCGTTCTCGAAGTCGCCCGACACAAGCATGAGGTTGGCGAGATTCCAATGCACCTCGGGGCTATCGGGCGCGAGTGCAACAGCGCGGTCGAGACACGACCGCGCCTGCGTTAGATATCCCCAGGTGCGATAGATCATCGCGAGATTCAAATAGGTGCGTGGAGCGTCCGGGGCGACGATGGCGCTGGCGTGGAACCAGCGTTCGGCCGCGACCAGATTTCCGCTTTTGTAGGCGACAACTCCCGAGTTGAAAAACGTATCGGCATCCCGGATTCCGCCGACCACGAGGCGCTGGTAGGCGCGCTGGGCCTGCGCGTAATTCTTCTCTTGCTGATAAAACACCGCGATATCGTAGATCGCGGGCGCATAGTTGGCATCGATGCGCAGCGCCGCCTCGAGGGCGAGCCGGAAGCCTTTTGTATCTCCCGACAGGCGCAAGGCCGTCGCGATTTCATGGCAAAGGGTAGCGTCGATAGTCGCGGCGGTTGATACACGCTGCAGTAATTCAAGCGCCGACTGCGCCTCGCCTGCGTTGATCTCGATCGCGGCCAGGCGGCGCAATGCGGTGGGATCGTTCGGATTGAGGCGAAGAATGCCGCTATAGAGCGCTTTGGCCTTGGCGATGCCGCCCCGGTCGAATGCCGCAGCGGCGTCCTCCAGCAGGCCGCCAATGATCTCGCGCTCTTTGCCTGACTCGGGCATGATCCGCGATATCATTCGAGTGAGTTATGACGCAAGACTTCGTTACTAGACCCGGCGGCGAGACACCCTCACTGGAAGACGCCATCGGGCTGCATGCCGCCGGCGCTTTCGATCAAGCCCGCGACATCTATAAGCGCATCCTGGCGCGCGCGCCCCACGAAGCGGCCGCGCTTCATGGCCTGGGGCTGATCGCCATCGACCAAGGCGTGGCTGACAAAGCCCTGCCTTTCCTTGTGAGCTGCCTCCAAATCGCACCGGAGAACATGGTTTACAGGACAAGCCTGGGGCTTGCGCTGATGAAGCTCGGCCATCTTCATCAGGCCGCCGCGCACTTTCTGGACGCGGCCAACCGCGCGCCGCAGTTCGTCGAGGCGCGCATCCACCTCGCCCGCACCCTAGGCCGTATGAACCGCCGCGCCGAGGGCCTCAAAATTCTTGAGGAAGCCTGCCAAAAATTCCCCGCGCGCGCCGATGTCTGGATCGCCAAGGGTCAGGAGGAGCGACTGCACGGTGTACCGGACGCAGCCGAGCGAAGCCTTCGCCGTGCGTTATCGCTGCAGCCGGGGGACGGACATGTCCTGAACGATCTTGGCGTCGTTGTACGTGCTCAGGGGCGCACGGCCGAAGCGGTCACGATCTATCGCGAGGCCTTGACGCGCGGCCCCCAGAACCCCTTGAGCCATGGCAATCTGGGCAATGCCTTGACCGAACTGAAGCGGACCGATGAAGCCGAACAGCATTTGCGCGAGGCCGTCGCGCTCGCGCCAGGATCCATCGAGCACCGCTGCAACCTGGCGATTTTCCTGACGTCCCACGAACGCCCGCAGGAAGCGGTCGTTCTGTTCCGCGACGTGTTGGCCCGCGCGCCGAACCATGCCGACGCATGGACCAACCTTGGCGTCGCGCAGCTTGATTTGGGCGAGATCAAGGACGCGGAAATCTCGATCCGCAAGGCGCTCGCCATCGCCCCGCAAAACGCAGAGGCGCACTATAATCTTGCCTGGGTGCTGTTGCTGACAGGCGCATGGCGCGAGGGATGGGCCGAATATGAGTGGCGCTGGCGCATGGCGAACTTCAGCTCGAAACGCCGCACGTTCGCCGCGCCGCTATGGAAGGGCGAGGCCATCGGCGGCACGCTTCTTCTGCATGCGGAACAAGGGCTGGGCGATTCCATCCAGTTTGTGCGCTACGCCCGCGCGGCGCGGGCGCGGTGCGGGCGCCTCGTCCTTGAATGTGCGCCATCGCTGGTGAAATTGTTCGAACCCCTAGCGGGCGTGGATGAAGTGGTCGCGGCGGGCACGCCCCTGCCGGCCTTCGACGCCCAGGCGCCCTTGATGAGCCTGCCGCATATCTTCGGCACGACCGTCGATACCGTGCCGGCGGAGACCCCCTACCTTTATGTGCCGCCGTCTGCGCCGGGACTAAAGCTTCCGTCCAACGGCCGCAAGCGCATCGGTCTGGTCTGGGCCGGCTCGCCCGACAATAAGATCGACCGCCGCCGGACCATGCATGCCAAGCTGTTCGCCCCGCTGATCGAAGAAACCCACGCCGATTTTGTCAGCTTGCAGGTTGGGCCGCGCGCGGTCGAAATCGCAGACCTTTCCCAAGACAAGTTCGTGCTGATCTGCGACGGCAAGGTAAGCAACTTCGCCGCGACCGCCGGCGTCATCGGTCAGCTTGACCTCGTGATCGGCGTGGATACGGCCGCGATTCACCTCGCCGGTGCCCTTAAAATCCCCGTTTGGGTGCTGCTGCCGAAAATGCCCGATTACAGGTGGCTGCTCGGGCGCGACGACACCCCCTGGTATTCCTCTATGGTCCTGTTCCGGCAGGAAGAAGCAGGGAACTGGGACGAGCCCATGTGGCGGGTGCGCACGGCGTTAACCCTTCTTCAAGCTTCTTCGTAAAACCTCCAGAATTGGACAACTCCCCTGCCCATGCTAGGTTCGGGGCAGGTGAGCTTTGCCGAAGACACCGCCTGGACCTGGATGGTCCGGCGTAAGGGACGAACCCTAAGGAGCAAAATTGGTCGGCGTTCTTGCAAGTCTTCCCATCAGCACAAGCGGGTCCGCCTTGTTCGGAACCTCCGGGTCCGCCGGCGCGTCCGTGCTTGGCGCGTTCAATTCCGATGGGACGAGCGCGCTGCTGGGCAACATCAGCGGGACCACGAGTTCGCTCATCAACCAGATGAAGGCGACCGCTAATCAGCGCCTGCTCGAACAGCAGGCCGCGATTGACGCTGTAGCCGCGCAAAAGCGCGACTCCATCAACCTGCAGAACGACCGCTGGATTTCGGTGAAAGCGCAGGTCAACAACGCGCAGATCGCCGTCGATAACGGCCGCGAAAGCATCGAAAAGATTTCTCAGACGCTCCTGCTGATGCGCGGCAGCGTGGCCGGCACGCAAGAAGACATGGAATTCTATAAGGAATTGTTCGACAGCCAGGTCACGTCGATCAACAACGAAGCCGACAGCGGAGGCAAGGCGTTCAACCTGATCGGCAACATCGACCGCAGGACCAATACGCCCAACACTGTCGAATACCGCAATGATTTGGGCATGGGTTTCACGCAGCTGACCGGCACCTACGCGGGCAGCGACTTCCGAATCGAGGCCAATGACGGCACGGTCTGGGTGCCCGACCTTGGCTCGGACCTGATCGAGTCCTTCAGCAGCCTGGGCGGAGAAGCCCAGAAATATACGACCGGTGAAGGCATCGAAATTCGCAAGGCGACGTCGACGCGCAACGGCATGGAACTGGTCAGCTATAACGCCCAAACCAACGCCATCACGCTGGAGATCACCGTTGTGCCCCATGAAGCGCCGATCACGGTGACGGGCACGCTCAAGCGCAACGGCAACGGCGTCATGCAGTCGTGGTTCTATAATAACTTCGCCACGGCGGCCGACCGCACCCGTGCGTTCAAGGACATCAGCGCCGCAGAAGTCAACGTGACCTTGGCCGGCGGCGAGTTGGAACGCTCGGCCGCGCAGTCCACCATCGACCAGCGGAAGGTCGACCGGGCCCTGGATGATCTGACCAAGCAGTCGGGCGCCACTCAGCTTCAGCAGATGGAGCAGACGGAAGAAGTCCGGGTGAAAGCCGCCCAGCAGTATCAGGCGATGCTGACCAACCTGCAAAACCTCTCGGCCCAGCAGTCCAACTACCTCAATGCCTTCGCCAGCTTCATTGACAGCCCGTTCGCCCAGGTCAGCCTCGATATGATGGCTTGAGCGGCAAAAATTGCCGGTTCGGAACCGGAATCTTTTGCCTTCGTAACGCCCGCCGCGCGGGCCCCTTCGGTCCCCCTCTCAAAAATCCATGTTATTTCAAATAGTTAAAGCTGAGGCCCGGTCTGGCCCAGGGTTTGCACAGCTTTCCTCGGAAACGTGTGCGCGGATACTCGAATCATGTCCCGCGGACCGGTTTGCAAAGCCAAGGAACGGAGCGAGCGATGGACATTCAAAGCATCTACAGCAGCAGGAAAGGCACCGCCCCCACCGCAACACCCGCGGATGAGGACCAGGCGCCGGCGACCGGCTTTTCGGCGCTTCTGGAGATAGTCGGCTCGCAGTTCAAGGCGACCCTGGGCATCGGCATGGATCCCGTCGCGATCAAGGCTGATGCTGTTGAAGAAGTACGCGCACCGGAAACACGCGACACGAAGCCCCGCGCCGAGCGCACCGATGACCGTGACGCGAAGGCCAAGCCCGCGAAAGATGAGACCGAGTCGGAGGATGTCCAGGCGGATGAAGCTGACGCCGCGGACGACGAGAATGTAGCCACCGCCGATGCAGGCACCCAGACCGAGACCGGCCAACAGCAAGAAGCCGCCCAGGCCGTCGTTACCGCCGCGGTCGATGCGGCGTTGATCGCTCAGACCGTCACCGCCGGCCCGGTCGTTGCCGCCGAAGTTGTGACCGAAGTCGCCGCCGAGACGGTGGTGGCCGAAGTTGAAGCCGTCGTGACGGATGTTGCGGCGATCGATGCGACCGAAGTCGCCGCC
>CANJEU010000055.1 GCA_947473445.1 Fidelibacterota bacterium
GTAATGGCCAGGATGTCGCCGAACAGATAGGCCGTAAGGTCAAGCCGGACGTTCTTGAGGGCGCTCACGGCGATCAGGCCAAACGCGAGCGCGCTATGGGAGAGTACGCCCAGCAACGTATCAGTCGGAATGCGCCGCTGGAACTGCAGCGCAAAGAGCAGCCCGCCAATCAGCAAGCAGGTGGTGAAAATCCCGATGGTCGGATCGACGCCCGTCAGCAGACCGAGCGCGATACCCATCAGACCCGCATGCGAAAGCGTATCGCCGAAATAGGCCATACGGCGCCAGACGACAAAGCAGCCCAGCGGTCCCGCCACCATTGCGATGCCGAGGCCGGCCAGCACGGCGCGGATCATGAACGGTTCAAACACAGGACACCTTAAGGAGCATGATGATGTCCGTGATGGTGATCATGCGCGTGGTCATGAGCGCCCGCGACGGCGCCGTCGGGTCCATGGACATGATCATGATGATGCGTGTAAGGCGCGAGCGTACGCGCGGCGGCCTCACCGAACAGATCGACGAACGCCCGGTCGCGGCCTACGTCGTTCGGTTTGCCTGAACAGCAGATATGTCCGTTAAGGCAGTACACGCGATCGGTCGCCGCCATCACGATATTGAGGTCATGCGAGACCAGAAGCACGCTGCAGCCGGTGCGCGCCCGTTGACGTGCAATGACCTGATAGATTTCAATGGCGCCGGTTGCGTCGACATTTTGTGTGGGCTCGTCGAGCACAAGCAGCGCGGGATCGAGCAGCAGCGCGCGCGCGAGCATCACGCGCTGCAGTTCACCACCGGATAGTCGAAGCGCCGACGCGTCGAGAAGCTGTCCTATGCCGAGTTCATCAAGCACGGCGTGCAGGCGGGCTTCAGGCGGCGCGGCCGTCAACGTCAGGACGCGACGGACGGAGAGGGGCAGTGCCTGATCGAGGTGATATTGCTGCGGCAGATAGCCCACCGAAAGCCCTGGGGCGCGCCGAACCTCGCCGCCATCAAGCTTTTCCAGGCCGAGAATCGCGCGGATCAGCGTCGATTTGCCCGCCCCATTCGGGCCGATGATGGTCACGATCTCGCCGCGCGCAACGGTCAGATCGACGTGATCAAGGACCTGCCGGTCGTTGCGTTTCAGCATCGCCCGTGAAAGGGAAATTGCCGGTTGCGTGGTGGCGTCCTTCATGTTTTCGGGACGCCTTCTTTATGGCAGTGGGCGCAAAGTCCCTGAATTTCGATAATTTCGGTTTCCGGAACGAAGCCGTGCGCGCTCAGAGTCTTCTTCACAGCGCGCGTGAGAGCGGCGCCTTCCATCTCGGTGGCGGACTTGCAGCCCCGGCAGATTAGAAAATGCGCCGCATGGTTTTCGGTGGCCAGTGCGCAACCGATGAATGCATTGAGACTTGCGAGCCGATGGACAAGCCCGTGTTCCATCAGAAAATCGAGCGCGCGATAGACCGCCATGGGCGCGATTTTACCGGTGCCGGCATTCAGCCCGGCAAGGATGTCATAGGCGCCCATGGGCGCATGACTCGCCCACACCGCCTTCAGCACCCGGCGGCGAATCTCGGTCAGTCTCGCCCCGCGCTTGGCGCACAGCGCTTCGGCCGTGCGCATGGCATCGGCCGCGCAGCGCGTATGATCGTGATGCGGGTGAGGAAAGATCGCAGTGGGTTTACGCGGGCGGGACGCCATTTGCCTTGCCGGTGAACAATGTTATAACATAACATAAATAAGCAACCGCTCTCGCACAAGACACCGGCTGATTACTCCGTGAGATACGCCTTCCTGATACTGGCCGCACTCTTGGCGGCCCAACCTGCCGCTGCAGCCGATTCGCTTGCGGTGGTGGCGTCCACACGCCCGGTGCAGGCTATCGCGCAGGCAGTGATGGCGGGGGTCGGCGCGCCGCAGCTTCTGCTCGGGAACGCCGCTTCACTCCATGCGCACGCCTTACGGCCCTCGGAGGCGCGGCTTCTAACGCAGGCCAAAGTCGTATTCTGGGTCGGCCCCACACTTGAAACGTTCCTGACCAAGCCCATCGAAGCGCTGGCGGGCAAAGCACAAGTCACCGCCCTGATGACCGCGCCGGGCGTTGAAATTCTGCCCGCGCGCGCTGGTGGCCTGTGGGAAATTGCCGATGCGGGGCACGCCGATCATTCCGATGAAAAGCTGCTCGACGGACACATCTGGCTCGATCCGCGCAATGCCGTGGCTATGGCCAATGCCATGGCCGAGGCGCTCGCGGTGGCCGATCCGATTAATGCCGAACGTTATTGGGCCAATACTGAGGCTTTCTCGCGTGAGGCCATGGCGTTCGATAAGGATATGCACGTTCGGCTCGCTGCCGTACGCGACAAACGTTTCCTGGTATTTCACGACGCCTACCAGTATTTTGAAGCACGATATCGGCTGGCGGCGCTTGGCAGCGTCAGTGTGACGCCCGACCAGCCTCCGAGCGCGCGGCGCCTTGCCGCGATCCAGGAAAAACTGCGAGAGATTGGGGCCGTGTGCATTTTTTCGGAACCGCAGTTTGAACCGCGCACCGTGCAAATGCTCGTCGAGGGCTCCGGTGCGCGAACAGGTGTGCTCGATCCGGAAGGCGCGAGCCTCAAGGATCAGCCCGGCCTTTACTTCGCGCTAATGCGCGGTCTCGCCGACGAACTCCTGAGATGCCTCGCATGACCTGGCGCGCGCGGTTCCTCGGCTGGGTCACGCCGGTCCTGCTACTGGCGCAAATCGCGCTGGCGATTCACCAGTTCGAACATCGCGTTACGCCCGACGCAGTCAATGTCGCGCATGAATGCGTGCTGTGTAGTGTTGCTTCCGGCGCAGCGCCGCCGCCCACGCCTTTTGTTATTCTTCCGCCCGATCTGGGTCCAGCGGTTCCGCTCCATGCCATCGCCGACGCGATCTGCTGCACGCAAATCGCCTCACCTTTCCAGTCGCGCGCCCCCCCGCCCTCCGCTGCTCTTTAGATCCTTCGCGGGCTTTGCCCGCTGTGACTCTTTTCAGCAACGGAGATCCCTATGCTTCGCCAATATTTTGGCGTCGCGGCCATGTCCATGGTCGCTGCGACTTATTCTATTCCCGCGACGGCCCAAAGCGCCCTGCGTGAAGAAAACGCCCTTCATATCGATGAAATCTTCATCACGGGCTCGCCGCTGGGCCGCGACAGGTTCGATGTCGTGCAAGGCACCAGTGTGCTCACAGGTGATCGCCTCGCTGCGGCGCTGCGCCCTTCCATCGGCGAAACGCTTTCCAGTCAGCCGGGTGTGACTTCGACCTTCTTTGGCCCTTACGCCAGCCGTCCAATCATCCGGGGCTTTGACGGTGACCGCATTCGCGTGCTGTTCGACGGCATTGGAAGCATCGACGCCTCATCCGTGAGCCCGGACCACCAGACGGCCGGCGACTCGATGGGCGCCGAACGCATTGAAGTCCTGCGCGGTCCTGCCACCTTGCTCTACGGCACGTCGGCCATCGGCGGGGTCGTCAACATTATCGATGGCCGCATTCCGCAGGAAGTCCCCGCGCGCGGCTATCACGGCCATGCCATTGGCGGTTACGGGACCAACGCCAACGAACGGTTCGTCAGCGGTGGCGCAGATGTCAAATCCGCGAATGGACTGATGATTCACGCTGACGGCAGCTGGCGCAAAACCGGCGACTATTCCGTCCCTGGGTATGCCAGTGAGGAAGCCGAGGAAGAAGGTATCCGCGGCCGTGTCGAAAATACCGACGGTCGTACGGCCAGCGCAGTGGGCGGTGCGTCTTATATTTGGGAGAACGGCGTCATCGGAGCGGCGGTGCAACGCTTCACGTCCAACTATGGCGTTGCCGGCCATCATCATCATGAAGAAGGCGCGGAAGAGGAAGTGCCGCACGAAGAAACGTTGGTCCGCATTGACCTCAAACAGACCCGCGTCGATCTGAAAGGCGAGGTTCGCGACCTCGGCTCATTCATTACCACCGTCCGAGCGCGCGCGGCCTTCGGCGACTACCAGCATCAGGAGATTGAGGGCGCCGACGAGGGAACAACCTTCACGAACGAGGGATGGGAAGGGCGCCTGGAGGCCATGCATGCGCCCATTGGCCCGCTCAACGGCATCTTTGGGATTCAGTATCGTACGCGGGATTTTGCAGCGATAGGTGACGAAGCTTTCACGCCGCCTTCCGATACTAGCCACGTCGCGGGTTTCCTGCTCGAAAGCGCGGTCATTGGACCGTGGCGGCTGGAAGCGGGAGGACGCATTGAAGGAACGCGGATAGCACTTCCCGATGGATCACGCAGCAAGTTCACGTCATCGGCGGCCTCGGGTTCGGTTGCCTATGAATTTGCGACCGACACCTTGATCGGTGCGACGATATCATGGACCGAACGTCCGCCCACGGCCGAGGAGTTGTTCTCCGAGGGGCCGCACCTTGCCACCAATCAGTTCGAGCGCGGCAACCCGGCGCTCGGTGAGGAACAGGCGGTCAATCTCGAGGTTACCTTGCGCCGCGGGGTCGGGCCGGTGACCGGTTCGGTCAGTTTGTATCGCACCTGGTATGATCGGTTCATCTTCGCCCAACAAACCGGCGCGGAAGTCGACGAATTGCCTGTCTTCCAGTTCACCGCCGTCGATGCGCGCTTCCAAGGCATCGAATCTGAAGTGACTCTGCAGGCCATTGACGAGGCGACGTATGGTCTTGCGTTCGACGCCGGCCTCGATGTCGTCCGCGCCACCAATGTAACGGCTGGCGAGCCTCTGCCGCGCATTCCCCCGTTCCGCTATCGCTTCGGCGTGGAGGCCCGGTGGCAGATGCTGGACGGACGGATCGAAGTCGCCGGCGCGGCGGCGCAGAACCGCACCTCACCGCTTGAGACCTCTACGGTCGGCTACACGTTCCTCAACGCCCGTCTCGGATACAAACCCTTCGAAGACCAGGACGTGCAGTTCGTGCTGCAGGCGCAGAACCTCACCAACGCGGCGGGGCGGCCGCACACTTCCTTCTTGAAGGATATAGCGCCGCTGCCTGGGCGCGACGTGCGTCTCTATTTGCGGGTGAGCTACTAAGCGGCAATCACGGGCTGCCCGGCGCGAACAACCGCGCCGCGGCGGCCTGTGTCGACGCGCAGAAGCTTGCCGCCGCGCATCGTCGTCAGGCAATGATCTGGGCCTTCGCCGACGGCGCGAATACGGCGAACGAGTTCCTCGGGCGTGAAGCCTTCGGGCAGATGGCAGAGCAACTCGAAATCCTTGCGCGTCCGGCGTCGGCCCGACCAGACGTCGCCGCTATAGCGCAACGGCGTATGCACATTGGCCAAATCGGGCGCCATGCTCTCGAGCACATGCATCAGCACCACCAGAGTGTGCGTATCAAGACCAAGGCGATCCCAGCGCGGGTCGATTTTGAAGCGCTCGACCTTGCAGATCGCGCCGCTATCGACGGCGGGCGCCATCTCGTGAAGCGTGACGGCGAATTCCGGCACGCCGTCGTAGAGGGCGAATACCGAAGGAAATAGCCCGGGATAGTTCGGCGGTCCCGGATGCAGATTGTAGGCGGGGGACACAAGCCCGGCGAGCACCCGCCGCGGCACAATGACATCCGAGCCGACGGAGAGAATCCGGCTCGCCTCGGGATCATGGGCCAGCTCGGCCTCAAGGTCGGCCAGCGACCAGGCGAAGCTCACGGCCAGACGGGGCGCGGCGCGCCGCAGCGCGTCGGTCAGCGGCTCTTCAAACTCCCGCTGGGTCATCAGAATAAGGCGGCCCACCTTCTCGCTCCCAAAAGCAAAGACTCAAGACTTGAATCCTCCTACCCCAGAGCCTATTACAGCCTGGTAAACAGGACCGATTTAGTCCGAGATGGCCATTTAGCCCCGAAAAGGGCAATAATAATGTTTAAAGTCAATAAGTTAACTGATTACGCGACGGTCGTTTTGATCAGTATTGCCCGCACCCATGTGGTGCGGTCGAGCCAGCATATCTCTGAAAAGACCGGAATCCCGCTGCCGACCGTGGCCAAGCTCATGAAAAGCCTGAACAAGGCCGGCTTGGTCAACTCGCAGCGCGGCGCCGCCGGCGGCTACACCCTTGGCCGTGTGCCCACAAAAATCACTCTCGCCGACGTCATCCAGGCCGTTGAGGGGCCGATCGCGCTCACCGCCTGCGCCGATACCTCCGACGAGCATTGCAGCATCGAATCAGTGTGTCCGGTGCAGGGCCGCTGGAATCGCGTGAACTCGGCTGTGCGCGCGGCGCTCGCCGAAGTCACCTTGGCCGATATGGTCGCCGACATGAACACCTTCGGCATCGTGCCGCCCGCGGCGCAGCCGCCTGTTGTGATGGCGGAGTAAGCACCATGGCCGCCAAACAAGAAACCGCCGCCGCCGTCCGTGATGTTGAGCAATATAAGTACGGCTTCGTCACCGCTATCGAATCCGACAAAGCGCCCAAGGGTCTCAGCGAAGACATCGTCCGCTTTATCTCCGCCAAAAAAGGCGAGCCCGAATGGATGCTCGAGTGGCGCCTGAAGGCCTACCGCTACTGGCTGACGCTCGCCGATCAAGAACCGACTTGGGCCAAGCTCAGCTATCCGAAGATCGACTATCAGGACTCGTATTACTACGCCGCGCCTAAGCAAAAGCTTGCCAGCATGGATGAGGTCGATCCGAAGCTGCTTGAGACCTACAAGAAGCTGGGCATCCCTTTGGCCGAGCAAGCGATCCTTGCCGGCGTTGCGGTGGATGCGGTGTTCGACAGCGTCTCGGTCGCGACGACGTATAAGAAAAAGCTCGAGGAAATGGGCGTAATCTTCAAGCCCATCTCGGAGGCCGTTCACTCACATTCCGAGCTTATCAAAAAATATCTGGGCTCGGTCGTGCCCTATACCGACAACTTTTTCGCGACCCTGAACTGCGCGGTCTTTACCGACGGCTCGTTCGTCTACATCCCCAAAGGGCTACGCTGCCCGATGGAGCTGTCCACCTACTTCCGCATCAACGAGAAAAACACCGGCCAGTTCGAGCGCACGCTCATCATCGCCGAGGAAGGCTCCTATGTGAGCTATCTGGAAGGCTGCACCGCGCCCCAGCGCGACGAGAACCAGCTGCATGCCGCCGTGGTCGAGCTCATCGCCCTGGACAACGCCGAGATCAAATATTCCACCGTGCAGAACTGGTATCCGGGCGACGCTGACGGCAAGGGCGGTATCTTCAATTTCGTCACCAAGCGCGGCGCATGCCGTGGCAAAAATTCCAAGATCATGTGGACCCAGGTCGAGACCGGCTCGGCCATCACCTGGAAGTATCCCAGCTGTATTCTGCAGGGCGACGGTTCGGTGGGCGAATTCTATTCGGTCGCCATCACCAACAATCGCCAGCAGGCCGATACCGGCACGAAAATGATCCACCTTGGGGCCAACACCCGTTCGAAAATCATCTCGAAGGGTATTTCGGCGGGCAAGGCGGACAATACTTATCGGGGCCTTGTGCGCATCGGTGCGAAGGCCGACGGCGCGCGCAACTACACACAGTGCGACAGTTTGCTCATCGGCGATCAGTGCGGCGCGCACACAGTGCCTTATATCGAAAGCCGCAATCCGACCGCGCAAACTGAACACGAAGCGACGACCTCGAAAATTAGCGAAGACCATCTTTTCTATTGTCAGCAGCGCGGCATGACGCAGGAAGAAGCGGTGTCGCTCATCGTCAACGGGTTCTGCCGCGAGGTTTTGCAAACCCTTCCCATGGAATTCGCTGTCGAAGCCCAGAAGCTCGTCGGCATAAGTTTAGAAGGCAGTGTGGGTTAATGGCCCTTCTCGAAATCAAGAACCTCCACGTTTCCGTGGCGGACAAAAAGATCCTCAACGGTGTGTCGCTGTCGCTCAGCGCTGGCGAAGTCCACGCGATCATGGGCCCCAATGGCACCGGCAAAAGCACGCTGTCCAACGTGATCGCGGGCCGCGCGGGCTATGAAGTGACCGAGGGCGAAGTTCTGCTCGATGGCAAGGACGTCTTCGCCATGGCCGCCGATGAACGCGCCCGCGCGGGCATCTTCCTCGCCTTCCAGTATCCAGTCGAAATTCCGGGTGTCACGACTTCGAATTTCCTCAAGACCGCGATCAACGCAAAGCGCCGGTCTGAAGGAAAGCCCGAGATCGACGCCATGGAGTTCCTCAAGCTGGTGAGAGCCAAAACCAAGGTCCTCGGCATGCCCGATGACATGATCAAGCGCGCCCTCAATGTCGGCTTCTCGGGCGGCGAGAAAAAACGCGCCGAAGTCCTGCAAATGACCTTGCTGGAGCCGCGTGTGGCCATTCTTGATGAAACCGATTCCGGTCTTGATATCGATGCGCTGAAAGTGGTCTCGGACGGCGTCAACGCGCTGCGTAGCCCCGACCGCGCCTTCCTCATAATCACCCACTATCAACGACTTCTCGATTACATCGTGCCCGATCACGTCCATGTGCTGGTCGGCGGAAAAGTCGTCGAAAGCGGCGGCAAGGAACTCGCCCTGCAACTCGAAGCTGAAGGATATGCGCGCTATCTCAGCGCGGCCTAATGTCATGAAGCAGTCGGCTCTCCTCGATCATCCCTTTGGCGAACGTTACGCCGCCGCGCTGCCGTCGGCCGATGCCGCGCGTCTCACCGCGCGCGAGATGCTTTTTGAAGACGGTCTTCCCGGGCCAAAGCGCGAGGAGTGGCGATTCACCCCGCTTCGCTCACTGGCCAATATCCCGTTCGTCCCGGCCGCGACCGCCGACGACATCGACGTAACCGCGATTCCGGCCGATGTGCCGCGTCTCGATGGTGCTGTACGGATCGTTCTGGTCAACGGCAAATACCGCGCCGACCTTTCGGACAGTTCCTCCGAGCCTAGTCTGACGATCACCGAGACAAACACGCCGGGTCTGAGCGTCAACCTTCCGCTCGCGGTTCTCAATGCCGCCTATATGACGGGCGGCGTGACCATTGAAGCGCGCGGTGTGGTCGCAAAGCCTGTGCATCTTATCTCCATCGGCGCTGCCGGGGCCGAGCCCGCGGCATTCCATGCGCGGATCAGCATCGTTGTGGCGCCGGCCGCGAAGCTCACGGTCTTTGAAACCCATCACGGCCTCCCGGGTCAGTCCTATTTCTCAAACCCTGTAACGACGCTTTCCGTCGGCACAGCCGGCGTCCTGCGCCGCTACGTCCTCGTCCGCGAAGACAGCGAAGCGTTTCATCTGGCTACCACCATGGCCGATGTGGCGGCCGATGCGCGGTTCGACGCCTTCCACCTCGGCCTCGGCGGTGCGCTGGTGCGTCAGGAAATCAATACCGATTTCATGGGCGAAGGCGCCTCGGTACGGCTCAATGGCGCCTATGCGCTGACGGGCAACGCACATCACGATTTTACGACCTTCATGAACCATGACGTGCCGAACTGCCGATCGAGCCAGGTCTTCAAGGGCGTTGTCGAC
>CANJEU010000056.1 GCA_947473445.1 Fidelibacterota bacterium
CACCTCGAAGGTTTCCTCGAGCGTGCCGACGCCGCCGGGCAGGACGCAGAACGCCTCGCTGCGTTCGAACATGATCCGTTTGCGGGTGTGCATATCGGGAACCACGATCATTTCAGACGCTCCCGGATGGGCGAGTTCCTTATCCACCAGGAACTGGGGGATAACCCCGGTTACCTTGCCTCCGCCATGGATGGCGGCGTCCGAGACCGCGCCCATCATGCCGACCCGCCCGCCCCCGTAGACAAGTTCGGTCCCGTTGGCCGCCAGGGCTTGGCCAAGGGCGGCGGCATTCTGACGGTAAATCGGACGCGTCCCGGTATTGGCGCCGCAGAAGACGCATAGGGAGGCCAGCTTCGGCGTGGTCACGTTCCGGTGAGGTGCCATGATTTACAAGGCATGCCCTAAATTGGACGCTCTTGCCACCTAGTCTTGTTCTTAGTAAACCTTTGGCGTCAATTTTTGGGGCGCGATGGGGCTTCCCGCGGCGGCGGCCGCACCTCAGGCGCTAAGCTCGAAGCAAGTGGAGGCTTCTCGATGAACCGTTTTGTCAAATGTGGCTTGGCTATCGCCGTCCTCATCGCTCCGGTCGTGGCTCAGGCCGACGATGCGGACGTCATCAACTATCGTAAGCAGATCATGAAGACCATGGGCGAGCAAAACGCCGCCATGCAAATGACGCTGCAGGGCAAAGTACCGGCCGACCAGTTCGTTTCGCACGTCAAGACGCTGCACCTGGCGGCGACGCAGGCCCTCAAGGCCTTCGAGCCTGAAGTTCAGGGCGACGGCATGACGGGTTCGGCCAAGCCTGAAGTCTGGTCGAACAAGGCCGACTTCGCCAAGCGTATGAATGAACAGGTTGCCAAGCTCGCGGCCCTCGAAAAGGCTGCGGTTGAAGGCGGGGTTGCGAAGGCCGGGCCGATGATCCAGACGAGCCTGGATTGCCGCAGCTGCCACGAAAACTATCGCGTGCCGAAGAAATAAACCACGTCGGGAGATTTATTATGTACCGCAGACTCCTTACCTCGTTGGTGTTCGCCGGCCTCACCGTCGGGACCGTCGCTCCGGCCTTCGCGGCCGAAGCCCAGGACACCATCGATTACCGTCAACGCATCATGAAGACCTTGGATGCGCAGGTTGCCGCTCTCGGTCAGATTCTTTCGGGAGCGACGCCGGACGATCAGGTCGTGTCGCATCTGGAAGTTATCGCGCTTGCGGCAGCTCAGTCGGCCAAGAGCTTCGAGCCGAAAGTGGAAGGGGGAGAGTCCCTCCCGGTGGTCTGGACCAAGTGGGATGACTTCTCGGCCAAGATGAAGGACTTCGAGGCTAAGACGCGCGCTGCGGCCGACACGGCCAAGGCGCAAGGCAAGGACGCGGCGCTCAGCAACATTCTGGACGCGCTTCGCTGCAAGGACTGCCACGACGTCTATCGCAAGAAGATGTAGCTCTTAAGAACCGTTTGCAACCGAAACGCCCGCCCCTAACAAGGCGGGCGTTTTGCTTTGATACATTGCCTGCCGGCCCGGATTTACGTACTTTCCCGCCCGTCGTGCAGGGGAAGGGACGGCCTGTTCACGTTCAATGATTCACGCTCACTGGGAAGACCGAGGAAATCGATGATGACGCTGCGCAAGATGGTGATGCACGGGGCCGCGATGGTTCTGGGTGCAGGATTGTTCTTGTCTCCCGCCGTGGCCCAGGACGCGCCCGCGGCCTCCGATGCCCCGGTGACGACCAACACGCCGGGCGTGGATGTTCCGACACCGGTCGATGTGCCGCCGGCCCCGACCGTGGATCCCCAAGTCCAGCGCGGCGAATATCTCGCGCGCATGGGCAATTGCGTGAGCTGCCACACCGTGCACGGCAACGAGCCCTTCGCCGGCGGCCTACCGTTCAAGACGCCGTATATGTTCCTTGGAACAATGTATTCGACCAACATCACGCCGGACGAAGAGACGGGCATCGGCACATGGTCCGAAGCCGATTTCGTCAAAGCGATGCACACCGGTGAAGGCCCCAGCGGCCCTCTCTATCCCGCATTCCCGTACACCTCTTTCACCAAAGTCACCGACGACGACGTCAAGGCGATCTACGCCTACCTGCGCACCGTCAAGCCGGTGAAGTACGAGCCGCCCAGCAACAGCTTCATCTTTGTCGTGGCTCGCTTCGGCATGAAAATCTGGAACGCCATGTTCCTTGAAGAAGGCCGCTTCGTCGCCGACAGCAGCCAGTCCGAAGAATGGAACCGCGGGGCTTATCTGGTGAACGGCCTTGGGCATTGCAGTGCCTGCCATACGCCGCGCAATCTGCTTCTGGCCGAAAAGTCGACCGAACATCTGTGGGGCGCCGTGGTGCCCGACGTGGTGCTGGAAGGTGAGTATCGCCCGTGGTTCGCGGTCAATCTGACCCAGTCCAAACAGGGCGGCCTCGGCGCATGGTCGGTTGACGATATCAAACGCTATCTCAAAACCGGCCATAACAAGTTCGCCGGCACCTTCGGACCGATGAACGAAGTGATCGCTAACAGCCTTTCGCATATGACGGAAGAAGACGCTAAAGCCATGGCCGTTTACCTCAAGAGCCTGCCGCCCGCGCCCGAGTCCGAGCCTATGCAGATCACCGAAGAGGAAACCAAAGCCGGTGAAGCGCTGTACCTGAAGCACTGCGAAGAATGCCACGCCAAGACCGGCCGCGGCGGCTTCATGAAGGCGCCGCCCGTTGCCGGAAGCGCCATAGCGCAGGGCCGCGATCCCGCCTCGCTGATCAATATCATCCTCTATGGCGCCGAACCTGCGAAGGGCCTGAACCCGCCCGGCGCCTGGGAAAGCATGCGTTCGTTCCGCGACCGCATGACCGACGAGGAGATTGCCGCCGTGGCGAATTACGTGCGTTCGAGCTGGAAGAACGGCGGCAGCAAGATGACTCCGCAAGACGTCGCGAAGCAGCGGTGATCTGAATGCTGAATCTACGGCGGAGCGGCCTACGACTCGCGGCGGCTTCGCTAATGTTTGTTTTACTGCCTGTCTCTGGCCGCGCCGCGAGCGATATCGACGCCGTTACCTATCGCCGTCATGTGATGAAAACGATGGGCGAGCAGGTGGCGGCGCTGGGTATGGTGCTGCAGAAAAATGGGCCGGCTGAGAACGCCGCGCTGCACGCGCGTACCATCGCCTTAACGGCGCAGACCGCATTGAAGGCTTTCGAAATCAAAGCCGCCGGAGGCGAAGCGAAGGAGGGCATCTGGCGGAACTGGCCCGACTTCGCCAAGCGCCTGAAAGCCCTCGCCGACGGCGCCAATGATCTTGCGGTGATTGGCGAGCGCGATGGTCTCGAAGCCATGCAGGCGAAAGCCATGACGGTGCTGACCTGCAAGTCCTGCCACGATACCTATACGCTGCGCCAAGGCCGATAACGTCGCGCCCGCCAAGGGAGCCTACGCCGAACACCTCCATGGCGTGGATTGCTACAGCCGGGATTCCAAAGTCCGCGGCGGGTCTTCATACTGGCGCCTCGGGAAAGGCGTGCGGACGGGCACACAACCACGACCATCCGGGGGCGGAGTCTTGAACACGGCTGTCACGCTATTGATTCCGCCCTTGCTGACGCTCGTGCTTGCCTTCGCGCTGCATATCCTGGCCGGAGAACGGGCGCAGCGTGTCGGGCTTGTGCCGGTCGCGCTTTCGGTCTTGATCGGCTGGATTTTTCTCGTGCGCCCGGGCTGGGTGCCGGTTGATGACGTGAGTCGCATCCTTCACATCGCCGTCGGCGCGTCCTTGCTCGGCCTGGCGCTCGATATCTTTAAACCCCACCGGCTGATCACAGCACTGCTGAGTGCGATCTTCGTGCTCGGCTCGGCCTACGCGACCGTCACGGGCGGTCTTAGCCCGAGCGTGCACCTGTCGTTGCGGGAAGGCGCAGTCGTGGCCGGATTGACGGTCGTTGCGTTCCTCAGCCTCGCGCGCCTCGATACTATGCGCGCGCGTTCGCTGAGCCTGATGGTGCTTTTAACTGTGCTCGCAAGCGGGCTCGCGGCTCTGTCGGCGATCGTAGGGGATGACGCCGTTCAAGGCCTCGCCATGGGCCTTGCCGCCGCACTGGCCGGGTATTTCATTTTCGTGGCCGTAACAGGGAGCGCGGTGACCGATGGCCTCGTGCGTTTTGCCGGCATGCCGATCCTTGGCATGGTCTGGGCGCTCGCGCAGCGTCAGCCCGATTTGCGGCTCGCATTGCTTTGCGTGCCGCTCGTGCTTTTTGCCGAAACCACGGCGCTACGGGTGCCGTTGCCGGCAGCGCGGATCAGCGCTTTGCTCTATCCGTTGATCTTGGCGGTGCTGGTCAGCCTGCCGCTGGTGCTGGCCGGCCTTATCGCTTTTGTAACCACTATCCCTTAGAGTCGCTGCGAAACTGGGCCGAATCTCGATGAAAAAGGGCCTTATTTCCGCCACGGTCGGTTGCATGACTAGGCCCGATCCCGTAAACACCGTTGAGACGTTCTAAAAAGGACACGCAAGTGGATTTCTCCTTAGAGCGGCCCGCCCCCGAGACATCGGAAACCGCGCCCCGTCGCGGCTTGAGCCGGCCTCTGATCGCGGCCCTGATCGGTGTAGTCATCGTCGCCGCCGCGCTCGTGTTCAATTTCACGCTCCAAGGCCCACTCCAATTCGGGGGCAAGCCCGCGCTGAATACCGGCGCCGGGGCCCCGTCCTTCGACGTGGTCCGGATCGATCCCAAAGGCAATATGGTCATGGCCGGCCGTGCGCTTGCCGGCGCCACCGTGATCATCCTCGACGGCGAAAAAGAGATTGGCCGCGTGACCGCCGATAGTCGCGGCGAATGGGTTTATATCCCCGAGACGCCGGTCTCGCCGGGCACGCGGCAATTCTCGCTGCGCTCGACCGATGACAAGGGCAAAGCTGTTTATTCTCAGAATGTGGTCGTGATGTCCGTGCCCGAGCGGGACGGCGAAATCCTGATCGTCGAGCAGTCCCGCGACGGCGGACGCAGCCGGGTGCTGCAAGGACCGACCGCTCCGGCGGGCGCTGACGCGCTGACCATTGAGACGGTGGATTACAATGCACAAGGCAAGTTTACCTTGAGCGGCAAGGCCGATCCGTCGAGCACCATTCAAATTTACATGGATAATAAATTCATCGGGCGCGCCACGGCCGACGAGAACGGCTATTGGCAAGTTCAGCCCGAAGGTGTTGCGACTGCCGGTAAACACACGATCCGGGCCGATCAGGTGGGCGCGAACAACAACGTGATGGCGCGGGTTGAAGTCCCATTCGCGCTCGATGCGAGCCAGTTGGCCATGGCGGCCGGCGAGATCACCGTCATTCGCGGTACCAGCCTCTGGCGTATCGCGCGGCGGGCCTACGGTGCCGGCATCAATTACACCCTCATCTACGAAGCCAATAAAGACGCGATCAAAGACCCGAACCTTATCTACCCCGGTCAGGTCTTCAGTCTGCCGGCCAAGGATCGCGGGTAGGCTGTTCCCGCCCCCGACAGGCGGCAGTGGCGGTCGCACTCGCCTTTTCAACCTGATGACGCTTTTCGCGCCGTATCGCCAGAATTAGGCGAGAATTACGGAAATCACGCGCGCCCGAGCTTCATTTTTATGCCCTGAATGCTAAGACTACCTGCGGCCAACAGGAGGGCCGGGACGTTATGACTGAAGTGAAAAGCAAAATTGACTCCATCCAAATCGGCGCGCGGGACTATTTACTGTTCCCCCTGCACCCCGAAGGCCCCGGCTTCGTCGCCATTTTCGGGATCGTCGCGCTCATCCTGTACTGGATCTGGGAGCCGCTGGGCCTGGTCGGCGCCGCGCTGACGGTTTGGTGCTACTATTTCTTCCGCGATCCGGATCGCATGACCCCGGTGCGCGACGGCCTTGTGATCAGCCCCGCCGACGGCGTGGTGCAGATGATCGGCCCGGCGCCGCTGCCGCCCGAACTGGGCATGGGCACTGAACCGTGCATGCGTGTCAGTGTTTTCATGAGCGTATTTGACTGCCACGTGAACCGCGCGCCCATCGCCGGAACGGTGGTGAAAGAAGAATACACGCCTGGAAAGTTCCTTAACGCGACCCTTGATAAGGCGAGCGAAGACAATGAACGCCAGTCGCTCGTCATCCGCGCCGCCGATGGCCGCGACTTTGGCGTCGTGCAAATCGCGGGCCTCGTCGCCCGCCGAATCCGCTGCGATGTGAAGGAAGGTCAGCAACTGTTGACCGGCCAACGCTTTGGCATGATCCGCTTCGGCTCGCGGCTCGATGTTTACCTGCCCGCGGGTGTCGAACCGTTGGTCGTCGTCGGTCAGAAGGCGGTGGCCGGTGAAACTGTGCTCGCCGATGCCATCGGCACTGAACCGCGCCGTCTCGGAGAAGTACGCTAATGACTGATCCTCTCCAGGATCCCGTGCCCCTGGTGGAGGAGCCCGCGCCGCGCCGCCGGCGGTTTAAGGTCGGTACGACCAAGCTGCGCAGCCTGTCGTTCAACCGCATCTTCCCCAATATGATCACGGTGCTCGCGCTGTGCGCGGGCCTGACGTCGATCCGTTATGGCTTCAACGAGCAATGGGATCGCGCCGCGCTCGCGATCGTTGTTGCGGGGATGCTCGACGGCCTCGATGGACGCATTGCTCGCCTGTTACGGGGCACGAGCGATTTTGGCGCTGAGCTCGACTCGCTCGCCGACGCTATTAGTTTCGGCGTGGCGCCTGCGCTGGTGCTGTTCCTGTGGGCCATGCACGACGCGGGCGGTGTCGGCTGGGCAGTGTGCCTTCTTCACGCGGTGTGCACCGTGCTGCGCCTCGCGCGCTTCAATACGATGATTGGTCAGGACCTGCCGCACTGGGCGCACAATTACTTCACCGGTGTTCCATCTCCAGCCGGCGCCGGCATCGCGCTCATGCCGATGTTCTTCTGGTTACTGACCGATGAACGCATCTTCCAACATTGGGCCGTCAGCGGGATTTTCCTGATCGCCTCGGCGCTGCTGATGGTCAGCCGTGTGCCTATCTACTCAGGCAAGCACGTGCGCCTGAAACCGCAGCTGGTGGTGCCGCTGATGGTGGGCGTGGGTGTGCTCGCCGGTCTGTTGTGGGCCGAACCCTGGGCGACCTTAAGCTTCCTGGGCCTCGTTTATATCGCCATGATCCCCATGAGCGTGTGGTCATATCGCCGTTTGAAAAACGGCGATCAGGCCGCGCAGGCCGCAGCGCCCAGCGCCTAGCTAACGTCCGCGCGACCGCCGACCGGTTGGCCGCCCGCTCTTTGCGCGCGGATTGCGAACCGATTTACGCATAGCCTGCTGGCTTAGCAGCTGCGAGGCCTCGGCCGACAAAGCCGGATCGCCGGGTTCGCCGATGCCGTCACCCGAGCCGCCGTACTCAAGCTCCAGATGTTCAAGACGCCGCAGTTCATCGCGCAAGCGCGCGGCTTCCTCGAACTCGAGGTCTGCCGCAGCGGCGCGCATCTTGGCTTCGATATCGCTGATCGTGGCCCTGAGATTATGACCAATCAGGGGTTTTTCTTCCCCGAGGCCCGTTTCCACAGTCACGTGATCCTGCTCGTAGACGCTGTCGAGGACGTCATTGATGCGCGTGCGAATAGTGGCCGGTGTGATGCCGTTGGCGGCATTGAAGGCTTGCTGGCGTTCGCGGCGGCGATTGGTTTCACCGATTGCCTTTTCAAGCGAATTGGTCATGCGGTCGGCATAGAGAATGACGCGGCCGTCGACGTTACGGGCCGCGCGCCCGATGGTCTGAATCAAGGAGCGTTCTGAACGCAGAAAACCTTCCTTGTCGGCGTCGAGGATCGCCACGAGGCCGCATTCGGGGATATCGAGACCTTCGCGTAGAAGGTTAATGCCCACGAGCACATCGAACGCGCCAAGGCGTAAGTCACGGATAATCTCGATCCGCTCCAACGTCTCAATGTCCGAATGCATGTAGCGCACGCGGATGCCTTGCTCGTGGAAATATTCGGTGAGGTCTTCGGACATGCGCTTGGTCAGGGTCGTGACGAGCACACGCATGCCGCGGGCCGTGACGGCTTTGACTTCGCCGAGCAAATCGTCCACCTGCTTTTCGGCAGGACGAATAATGCAGGTTGGATCGATCAGCCCCGTCGGGCGGATCACCTGCTCGACGAACGCGCCGCCGGTGCGCTCCATTTCCCAGCCGCCGGGCGTTGCCGACACGAATACGGTGTCCGGGCGCATCGCTTCCCACTCCTCGAATTTCAAGGGGCGGTTATCGGTGCATGAAGGAAGGCGGAATCCGAATTCAGATAGGGTGGATTTGCGATTGTAATCGCCTTTGAACATGGCGCCGATCTGCGGCACCGCGACGTGGCTTTCATCGACGAACAGCAAAGCGTCTTCCGGAAGGTATTCAAACAGTGTCGGCGGCGGCTCGCCTTTATTGCGGCCGGTTAGGAAGCGCGAATAGTTTTCGATGCTTTTGCAGTGCCCCGTGGTTTCGAGCATTTCGAGATCGAAAGTGGTGCGCTGCTCAAGACGCTGGGCTTCGAGAAGTTTTCCCTGGGCGTTGAACTCGGCGAGGCGTTCCTGCAACTCGGCCTTGATGCCTTTCATGGCTTGCGACAGCGCCGGCCGTGGCGTGACGTGGTGGCTTGAGGGATAAACCACTTCGTAAAGGATGTTCGCGGTCTTCTCGCCGGTGAGCGGATCGAACTCGTGAATGAATTCGATGTCATCGCCGAACAGCGAGACGCGCCAGGCGCGGTCTTCATAGTGGGCGGGGAAAATCTCGACCACGTCGCCGCGCACGCGAAAAGTCCCGCGATGGAAATCGGCGTCATTTCGCTTGTATTGCAAAGCTACGAGTTGCTTGACGAGATCGGCGCGCGGCAGGGTCGCGCCCTGCTTCAACGTGATCGTCATCTTCGAGTAAGACTCGAGCGATCCAATGCCGTAGATGCAACTGACCGACGCGACAATAATAGTATCGCGTCGTTCCAGAATTGAGCGCGTGGCGGCATGGCGCATGCGATCGATCTGCTCGTTGATGCTGGAGTCTTTTTCGATATAGGTGTCGGTGCGAGGGACGTAAGCTTCCGGCTGGTAGTAGTCGTAATACGACACAAAATACTCAACGGCGTTTTCGGGGAAGAACTGCTTCATCTCTCCGTAAAGCTGCGCGGCGAGGGTCTTGTTCGGCGCGAGAATGAGGGCCGGCCGTCCGCTCTGGGCAATGACATGGGCCATGGTGAAAGTCTTGCCCGAGCCCGTGACGCCCAGGAGAACTTGATCGCGCTCATGTGCCCGGACACCGGCCAGAAGCTCGGCGATGGCTTTGGGCTGGTCGCCTGCCGGGGTGAAATCGCTCTTCAGCTTGAATTCCGCGCGCGGACCGGCAGGCGGCTTGGCGTAAAGCGGAACGGCAAGGGG
>CANJEU010000057.1 GCA_947473445.1 Fidelibacterota bacterium
AGCGTGACCGAAGGCTTCGTGGAGACTGTCGTGCCGCTCGCGACTGACGAATCCTTTGCCAAGTCGCTGGAGTTCAACGGCGCCGTCCGCGCCACGGACTACAGCACCTCGGGCTACGTCACGACGTGGAAGGTTGGCCTCACCTGGGCGCCGATCGACGACATTCGCTTCCGTGCCACACGCTCGCGCGACATCCGCGCCCCGAACCTGCAGAACCTGTTCAACACGGGCACTTCGGGCTTCCCGGGCTACCAGAACCCGTTCCGACGTGACCCCGTCACGGGCGGCCCTGTTACGGAAGTGGGCTTCTCGCAGACCGGCGGTAACCCGAACCTGACGCCGGAAAAATCCGACATGACCGGCGTCGGCGTTGTGTTGCAGCCTGCGTTTATCCCGGGCTTCAGCGCCTCGGTGGATTACTGGAACCTGGATGTCGCCGACGCTCTTGGCAGCTTGACCGTTCAGCAAATCATCGACCAGTGCTTCGCGACGAACGACGCCCGCTTCTGCTCGGCAATCGACTTCGGGGCAAATCGCGCGACCGACCAGATCCAGCTGATCCGCATCCAGCCGTTCAACCTGGCAACGCAGATCTACCGCGGGATCGATATCGAAGCCGGTTACAACATGCCGCTTGATATGTTGCTTGCCGATGCCGGTGGAGACCTTTCGTTCCGCTTCATGGCGACGCACTACATCAAAGCCTATCAGAACACTGGCCTGAGCAAGCCGACCGACACGGCTGGCCAGAATAACGGTACCGGCGCAGTGCCGAACTGGCGCTGGCGTGCATCTGCCGGGTACACGAATGAGACTGTAAGCCTGAGCCTTACGGCTCGTGGAATCACCTCTGGTACGTATCTGAACTCCAATGTCGAATGCACGACCGGCTGCCCGATCTCGACAGCCGATAACCGCACCGTCGACAACAACCGCATCGCCGGCGCGGTCTACTTGGATACCTCGATGAGCTACAAGTTCGGTGTCGCCGAAACCGACATGGAAGTATTCTTCAACGTGAAGAACGTCCTGAATACGGAACCGGCTGTTGTCGCGCCGGGTCCAGGTGGCTTCACCTACGAAGCTCCTGCGGCCAATGCGACCTTGTACGATACGCTCGGCCGCGTGTTCCGTGCTGGTGTTCGCTTCCGCATGTAAGACTGAGGCTGGCGTGAGGGGCTTAAAAGGCTTCTCACGCCGCGCTGAAATAAAAAAGGCCGGTGTCGTAAGACACCGGCCTTTTCTTTCGGTGTGAAGTTTCCGTCTAGCGGCTCAGCCACTTCTTGAAGACGTCGAGGAACTTCTCGTTCTCTTCGGTGCTGCCGATGGTGACGCGGATGAAGCGTTCATAGCCCGCCTCCCGCCAACCTTTCAGAATGACGCCGTTCTTCAGCATGAACTGCGCGCACGCGCTGCTGTCGCCCTGACAGTCCAGGAACAGGAAATTCGTCTGGGATTCGGCGATCCAGACTCCCAGGCCTTCCAGCACGGCGCGTACACGCTCGCGCTCGACATTGATGCGTCCGACCGCATCGCGCATCCAGGCTTCGTCTTCCAGCGCGGCAATGGCGCCGAGCTGCGCCGAGGCATTCACATTGAACGGCGTCTTGGCCGAATTGATGACGCGCGCGATCTCGGTGTCCGAGCAGACCGCATAGCCCACCCGCAAGCCGGCCAAGCCGTAAGCTTTCGAGAACGTCCGCAAGATCACGTGCGGGACCTCAAGGCGCCGCAGAACCTCGAGGCCGTCGGGGAAGCCCGGTTTGGTGAATTCCCGGTACGCTTCGTCAAGCACGAACAGACAGCCGTTTCCATTGGCGGCCGCAAGCCGTTCGAGCGCGGCAAGGTCCAGCGTCACGCCAACAGGATTGGACGGCGTCGAAATGAAGAAGACTTGTGGCTTCTGCGCCAGCGCATCCTCGATCGCCGGGATGTCGAACGTCAGGTCCGCCGTCATCGGTACTTTGATCACCTGGGCGCCGGCGGCCAACGGTTCGATTTCATGCAGGCCGAAGCTCGGGACGACGGTGACGGAGAGGCCGCCGTCGGTCAGGAACGCGCGGCTGATGGCCGCGATCATTTCTTCCGAGCCGTTGCCGGTCACGATCTCGGCTGGATCGACTCCCAGATATTTTCCGAGCGCGGCCTTCAGATCGCGGCAGGCCGGATCAGCATAACGCCAAGGTTCGAAGGCGCTTGAGGCCAACGCCGCCATAACCTTTGGTGAACAGCCGAACGGATTTTCGTTGCTGGCCAGGCGCGCGATAAAATCGTGGCCGCTGATTTCGCGGGCGACGGCGAC
Source organism: Fidelibacterota bacterium (assembly GCA_947473445.1). Classification (GTDB taxonomy): domain Bacteria; phylum Pseudomonadota; class Alphaproteobacteria; order Rhodospirillales; family Rhodospirillaceae; genus SHVO01. The sequence goes on from CANJEU010000057.1 coordinate 2,303, forward strand.
GGGAAGGCCGGCATTATAGGAAGGGAGCGCCGCGACGTTCGGATTGAACGCAAGGCCGCTCTTTGGCGATGTCATATGTCTTCTCGCTTAAAGGTCCAGGATGACCGAGGTCTTCGGCGTCGTGCAGCATAACAGCACGACGCCTGGGTCGGGCATATACAATGGATCCTCGACGTAGGATACCTCGCCCGCGAGCAGGGCTGTCGCGCAGGTTCCGCACACGCCCGCGCCGCAGCTCGAGGGCGCCTCGACGCCGTTTTCCTCGGCGAAGGTCAGAAGGCTATCGGTTGCCGCCCACGCGACGGTGCGGCCGGATTTGCGGAACGCGACGGTGAGGGTCATTCGGCCGCGTGGAGCGAGGGTTTCTCGGCCGCGATCATCTGCGCGAGGCGCTTGCGGAAATGCAAAGGGCCTTTGTCGATCTTAAGGTCGATATTATGGCCTTTTTTATTGCTCATGCCGCGATGTACCGCCTGCATGATCACTTTGTCTTCCTCGAAAGCGGTGCGCACGTTGCGCGCCAGCGCGTCCGAGACCGCCTGATCGTTCGGTGCGAAATTGCGCATCTGGAACCAATAATAGCGCGTCAGGTTTTCGTTGATCGGCGTCAGGAAATTATAGCTGTCCATCAGGAACACGTCCTTGTGGAGCGGCCGGTCGTCACCGCCGGATCCGGCCGGGACGAAGATCGCCTTGATGATCGCATGGCCGGGATAGCGCACTTCGTAGTGCTGTTTGCGGTCGCAGTTGCCGCGGAATTTCAGGAACGGCGCGTAGAAGGGCGCGGGTTCCGTGTCGCGCATCCAGCGCGAAACGATGACGCCGTCGTCGGCGATGGTGGTGTCCGAGGCGATGTCCGCGCAGGCCGCGTTGCCGAAGGACGTCTGATGTACCCAAGCGACGTGCGAGGGGTCGAGCAGATTGTCGGTCATGTAGAGGTAATTGCACTCGACCGTCATGCCGTCGCCGCGATTAAGCCCCCAAGCGGAGTCGCCCCAGTGATCGACATTCATGATTTTCGCGGGGTCGGCCTTGGCCGCTTCGCCCATCCAGATCCAGATAAGGCCGTAACGTTCTTCCACCGGATAAGAATGCACGCAGGCGGCTTTGGGCACCCGCTGCCCACCGGGCGCGCGGGTGCAAGCGCCGGCCTGATTGAAGGTCAGGCCATGGTAGCCGCATTCGACTTCGTCGCCCTTCAGACGGCCCATCGACAGGGGCAGCTTGCGATGAGGGCAGGCGTTCTCCAGCGCCACCGCTTTGCCGGCGGTGTCGCGGTACATGACGATGCTTTCGTTCAGAATGGTGACGGCCGTCAAAGAATGGCCGATGTCATTGTCCCAACCGGCGACGTACCAGGCGTTCTTTAAATACGTGGGCTTATCCGCCACGGTCTCGGTGCTCGTCATTGCCGCTACATTCATTTGATTACTATTCGCCGACCCGCTGCCCAATTGTGGGGCAGACGACCTTTCGAACAAGGCCGGTTGGCGTGCGATATATTTTAGGAAATCTAACGGGGCGCCGGCGAATACCGTCGCACGACGCTGTTTTATTGTGCAGCGACCTAAAGTGCGGGGATTTTGATCAGTTTTTCGGAAGATGCGCGCCGGCTATCGGGGCGCTATTCCGATCACGTAAAGCGTGGACAGAACGGTCGAGCGGAAGCCGATCATTCCACCGTCCGTTTGACCCACAGCGGAGTCGAGCGCCTGCAAGGTTTCGCCGCTGGGCAGCATCACTGCGCCCGTATGGCAGAAGAGCAGCAGCGTGCCGGCCGAGCTCGTGACGGTCTTTTCTCCCGCCACCGACACGCGTCGTACGTCGTGTGTCAGCGCGCCGCGGCGGGTCATGACATTGAGGTCGGTGACGGGGCCGCGCACGACGACACCGTTCACCGCCGCTTCGCCGCGGAAGCTGTGCGGGGGTGACATCTCCATGAGGTCGACGCGCACGCCGTCGATCTCAAGGCCGAGCGTTCCCGCAAGAACAGACAGCGTGCGATCGATGCCCGGAAAAGAGGAGAACGGACCATCGGCGGCCACCGTCGCCATGCTGAGACGCCAGTCCATAGCGGCGAAGTCGGCAGCCGGCGGGAAGACCGCGATCTCAATGGTCTCGCCGCCGCCGTTTTTCCACGGCATCCGCTTGTAGCTGGCCGACCGGATGATCTGCATCGCGGGCGTTACTTCGCAAGGCTCGGAAGATCGAGGCCTTTTTCACGGGCGCAATCGATAGCAATGCCGTAGCCCGCGTCGGCGTGACGCATTACGCCGGTCGCCGGATCGTTCCACAACACCCGGCCGATACGGCGCGCAGCGTCCTCGCTGCCGTCGCAACAGATCACCATGCCTGAATGCTGCGAGAAGCCCATACCCACGCCACCGCCGTGATGCAGCGACACCCACGTCGCGCCGGAGGCCGTGTTGAGTAGCGCGTTCAGCAGCGGCCAGTCGGAGACGGCATCGGAGCCATCCTGCATAGATTCGGTTTCGCGGTTGGGCGAGGCCACCGAACCGGAGTCGAGGTGATCGCGGCCGATGACGATCGGCGCCTTAAGTTCACCCTTGGCGACCATTTCGTTGAACGCGAGGCCAAGGCGATGACGTTCCCCAAGTCCGACCCAGCAGATGCGTGCCGGCAGACCTTGGAACTTGATGCGCTTGCTGGCCATGTCGAGCCAGTTGTGCAGATGCTTATCGTCCGGGATCAGCTCCTTCACCTTGGCGTCGGTTTTGGCGATGTCCGAAGGATCGCCCGAAAGCGCCGCCCAGCGGAACGGACCAATACCGCGGCAGAACAGCGGACGAATGTAAGCCGGAACGAAACCAGGGAAAGCAAAAGCGTCTTTCACGCCCTCTTCGAGAGCCATCTGGCGAATGTTGTTGCCGTAATCGACGGTCGGAATGCCCTGCTTGTGGAACTCGAGCATGGCGCGCACGTGCACGGCCATAGAGGCCTTGGCGGCCTTCGCAACGGCGGCGGGATCCTTCTGGCGCATCTCTTCCCATTTGCCCATCGACCAGCCGATGGGCAGATACCCGTTCACCGGATCGTGGGCGGACGTCTGGTCCGTCACGGCGTCGGGCTTCACACCGCGGCGCACCAGTTCGGGCAGAATCTCGGCCGCATTGCCGAGAAGGCCGATGGAGAGAGCCTTCTTTTCCTTGGTGGCTTTTTCGATAATCGCCAGCGCGTCATCGAGATCCTTGGCCTGCACATCGACATAGCCCGTGCGCAGACGGAACTCGATCGATGCTGGATTGCATTCGATGGCAAGGCAGGAGGCGCCGGCCATGGTCGCCGCCAGCGTCTGCGCGCCGCCCATGCCGCCAAGGCCTGCCGTCAGAATCCACTTGCCGCTGAGGTCGCCGTTGTAGTGCTGGCGACCCATTTCAACGAAGGTCTCATAGGTGCCCTGCACGATACCTTGTGAGCCGATGTAGATCCACGACCCGGCCGTCATCTGGCCGTACATCATCAAGCCCTTCTTATCGAGCTCGTTGAAATGCTCCCACGTCGCCCAGCGCGGCACGAGGTTTGAATTGGCAATCAGAACGCGCGGCGCGTCGGCATGAGTCTTGAAGACACCGACGGGTTTTCCCGATTGCACGAGCAGTGTCTCGTCGCTCTCAAGGCGCCGAAGGGTCGCGACAATGCGATCATAGGAGTCCCAATCCCGCGCGGCCCGGCCGATGCCGCCGTAAACCACCAGCTCTTCGGGTTTCTCCGCCACGTCGGGGTCGAGGTTGTTCATCAGCATGCGGAGCGGGGCTTCCGTCATCCAGCTCTTGGCGGTCAGTTCGGTCCCGTGCGGCGCACGGATCACACGGGTGTTGTCGAGGCGCTTCATGATGATTCCTCTAGGGACGTTGTTTTGTTTTTGCGAAATCGAGGCAGGCGTTCAGTACTTTGCCCAGCGCCGCGCGCATCGGCGCGGCGAATGCGGGATCGTAAGGGATGGGCCACTGGCTTTCGGCCACGGGACCAGCGCATTCGGCGAGATAGCCGCGGCAGGCTAACTCCATCTGGATGGCGTGAACGTTCTCGGCTGGTTGGCCGTAGGTGCGGGTGATGTAGCCGCCTTTGAAGCGGCCGTTCACGACGTGACTATAGTCAGTCTTCGCGCATTCGGCGGCGACGGCGTCCTCAAGCGCGCGATCGCACGACTTGCCGCTGTTGGTGCCGATATTGAAGTGCGGCAGATGGCCTTCGAACAGGCGCGGAATCACGGATCGGATCGAGTGACAGTCGTATAGCACCGCGACACCATGCTTGGCTTTCACACGCGCGATCTCAGTACGCAGCGCGGCGTGATATGGATCATAGAAACGCGCGCGGCGGTCTTCGATTTCGGCGTCGCTGGGCACCTGTCCGGCCTTGTAGAGCGGCTCGCCGTCGAACGTAGTTGTGGGGCAAAGTTCAGTTGTGGTCTGACCGGGGTAAAGCGACACGCCCGTCGGATCGCGGTTCACGTCAATCACGACGCGCGATAGCGCCGTGCGCACGATGCTCGCACCCATGTCGCGGCCGAAGTCGTAAAGCTTATCGATCCACCAGTCGGCGTCTTTGCGCGCAATCCAGGGAGAGGCCAGCTTTGATTCGATATCCGCAAGATCCGTGCCGGTATGCGGCATGCTGAGGATGAGGGGCGTCGTGCCTTCGACGACGGTGAGCCATGCGGGCTTCATGCGATGACCTCCGGCAGCTTCACGCCTTTTGCCGCTTCCGCGAGCGCGCCCGAGCGCACGATATGCAGCGCCTTCTGGATATCCGGATAGAAATAGCGATCGTCTTCAAGGCGCGGCACTTCGTTGCGCACGCGCTTGCGCACGCGCTTGCGCACCGCTTCCAGCGGCGCGCTGGAGGTCAGCGGGGCGAGAAAATCGCACGCCTGGGCCGCGGCAAGAAGTTCGATGGCGATGACGCTTTGGGCGGTTTCGGCCATCGAAGTCAGGCGGCGCGCGCCGTGGGCTGCCATGGAGACATGGTCTTCCTGATTGGCCGAGGTCGGAATGGAATCAACGCTGGCCGGAAACGCGCGCTGCTTGTTTTCCGAGACCAGCGCGGCGGCGGTGACTTGCGGAATCATGAAGCCGGAATTGAGGCCAGGCTTTGGCGTCAGGAACGCCGGCAGGCAAGAAAGGGCCGGATCGATGAGCATGGCAAGGCGCCGCTCGGCCAAGGATCCGATCTCGCAAATCGCCATGGCGATCATATCGGCTGCGAAGGCCACCGGTTCGGCATGGAAGTTCCCGCCCGAAAGCGCTTCGTTGTCTTCGGGGAAAATCAGGGGATTGTCCGAAACGCCGTTAGCCTCGGTCGCAAGGAAGCCCGCGGCCTTGCGCAACAGGTCGAGGCACGCACCCATCACCTGCGGCTGGCAGCGCAGGCAGTAAGGATCCTGCACGCGGCTGTCGTTGACGAGGTGCGAGGCTCGGATCGCGCTGCCCTCCATGAGCGCGCGATAGGTGTCCGCCGCTTCGATCTGGCCCTGGTGCTTGCGCAAGGCGTGGATGCGCGGATCGAACGGCGTGTTCGAACCTTTGGCGCCATCGGTGGTCAATGCGCCAGTCACGACGGCGGCCTGGAACAAAACTTCGGCCTCGAACAGCCCGGCCAGGGCAAAGGCGGTCGAGAATTGCGTGCCGTTGAGAAGCGCAAGCCCCTCTTTGGCGCCAAGCGTAATAGGAACGAGTCCTGCGCTCTTCAGGGCTTCCACCGCCGGCAGGCGGCCCGTGGGCGTAAACGCCTCCCCAACGCCAATCATCACTGAGGTCATGTGCGAAAGCGGCGCAAGGTCGCCCGACGCGCCGACGGATCCTTGCGACGGGATCACCGGAACAATGTCGTGCTTCAGCATCGCTTCGAGCATGTCGAGCGTGCGCGGCTGCACGCCGGACGCGCCGACACCAAGGCTTGCAAGTTTCAGCGCCATCATCAGCCGCGCGACGTTGACCGGCATCGGTTCGCCGACGCCGGCCGAATGCGACAGCACGATATTGCGCTGAAGTTGTTCGAGATCGTGATTCTCGATCTTCACGCTGGCGAGTTTACCAAAGCCTGTGTTGATGCCGTAGACGGGCGCGCCTTTGGCCAGGATCGAGGCGACAGCCTTCGCGCTGGCTTCGACGGCCGGGCGCGCGGCGGGATCAAGCGCGAGCGCGGCGCCGCGATAGATCGCGCGCCAGTCCGCAAGGCTCACCGCGCCAGGCTTCAGAATAATGGGGCTCATTGGCCTCTCCAGATGCGCTTATAGAGCGGGTTGAAACCCATGCGATAGACGAGCTCGGCGGGCCGCTCGATGTCCCAGATGGCAAGGTCTGCGCTTTTGCCCACGTCCAGCGTGCCGATGTCATCGCCAAGACCAAGGGCGCGCGCGGCTTCGCGCGTCACACCGGCGATGCATTCATCCACCGACAGCCGGAACAGCGTCGCGGCGAGGTTCATGGACATCAGGATCGAGGTCAGCGGCGAGGTGCCCGGATTGGAATCGGTCGACACCGCCATCGGCACTCCGTATTGGCGGAACAGCGCGATGGGCGGCTGGCGCGTATCGCGCATGAAATAGAACGCGCCGGGCAGCAGCACCGCGACGGTGCCGGCTTTTCCCATCGCAGCGGCGCCCGCCTCATCGGTATGTTCGAGATGATCGGCCGACAACGCCTTGAATTTCGCCGCGAGCATGGCGCCGCGCAGATTGGAAAGCTGATCGGCATGCAGCTTGACGGGCAGATTGAGCGCGGCTGCGGCCTCGAAGACTTGCGTGACTTCCTCGGGCGAAAACGCGATGCCTTCGCAGAACGCATCGACCGCATCGGCCAAATTTTCCTTGGCGATTTCCGGCAGCATCGTCTTCACGATGCTTTGGATATAGGCGGTCTTGTCGCCTTTGGCTTCGGTCGGCAGCGCGTGGGCGCCAAGAAACGTGGTGCGTATCGTAACCGGGCGTTCAACACCGAGTTGCCGCGCGGCGCGCAGCGCTTTTGCTTCGTTCTCGAGGTCG
>CANJEU010000058.1 GCA_947473445.1 Fidelibacterota bacterium
CACGCTGCGCACGCGCTGGTGGACGAATTCCGACGTATAGATCGCCGCCCCGAGCGCGATGGGAATTGCGAAAAGCAGCGAGTAGACGGTGGCCTTGAGTGTGCCGAAAATCAGCGGCACCAGCGAGAGCTTCGGCTCGAACGCGTCCGTGCCCGAGGAAGACTGCCAGGTGTAGTCCGGCGCGGGGTATCCCTCGTACCAGACTTTACCGAAGATGGTTTTGAGCGTCGTTTCCGGATGGGGCGCGGCGATGTTCCATGCGTGGGCCTGGCCGTCGCTGGAAATGCCGACAATTCCGTTCTCGCGGGGCGCCAGGGCGATCGTTTCGTAATCGGCGCCTTCAGCGGCAAGCTTCAGCATGACCTGTTCGCTGGTGGCGTGGCGCACCCACACCTCGCCGCCGGCATCGGCCGTGACGAACAGCTTGCCGCGCTGGCTCGAGTCCATGGCCACGACGGCGTTCTTATGCGGCTCGAGCGTATGGGCGCGAATAAGCTCGTAACCATCGCTGGTTTTTGCCTCGGGGCGTTGGAGGCGGAAATAGACATTCACCGAACCATCGCTGCCGCCGATGACGAGCGACTGTTCGCCGATCAAGAATCCAATGGCGCCGATCTTTGTCTCGCCGGGCAACAGATCCACGGTTTCGGCAAGTTCGGGTTTTGTGAACGAGCGCGTGTCGTAGCGGTAGATGGTACCGCCCTCTTCGGCCACATAGACCTGATCGGCTTTATCCGTCATGAGCAGAGAGCGCACATGCACGTCGGCCGACAGGCCAGGCAACTCCGACGAGGTCAATGTCGTCGTGACCGCGCCGGTGAGCATATTGCTGCGAGACTCTGTGCGCGAAAGCCGGCCAATGCCGGCGGCGTCGACCGTGATGAAGGAACGCGTCGGACGCTCGATCGTCCCGCCCAGGCGATAGTCGATGGCGCGGATCGCGGTTCCGGCGGGGGCTACTTGCGTTTCGGGGCTGAGTTCGACGGCGATTGAGACGGCGCGCATCTGCTCGCCGCTGATGGCGGTGTAGATGGCTTTGCCGTCGGTAAAATCGGTATCGTTCAGGCGCTTGAGATCGGCCGGAACCTGGGCGTTATCAACTACGGCCCCGCCAACCTTCAATGTTCCCAGGCGCAGCGTTCCGTCGTTGAACCCAAAGGCAAGATCGCGGCCATTTAGCGTGCGGTTGAATGCAGTGACTTCCTTGCCCCCCAAGTCGAATGAGGGGGCTTCAAGAGGTGTACCGGTGGGGATGTGGAAGGCGTGGACCTGGCCGACAGCGTCCACCGAGGTCGAGAGCACTTTATACTCGTCGATGACTTCCATCAGCGGCCGCGGACCGGCTTCGACTTTCGCGGACGTAGAGCCTTGGAGCGAGGCTCCTGTAAACAGCGGAACGACGACCTGTGCTAGGAAGATCATGATTCCGAAGACGGCAAGAATTACGCCGAGACCACCGATCCGGATGACCCAGTCGGCGGTCTTGTCGATAATAATCACCGAGCGCGCCGTCTTCATCGAGCGACGCTGACGCTTCGGGCTCACTGGAGCTTGACCAGTCACTTCAACGTCGGCCACGCATACCCCTCACTTTAGAAAACGGCGATGCCGGTAACGCACCGGCATCGCTAGCATCCCTACTCGGCGTGTCTTAGTGAGACAGTTCGAGCACTTTCAGATCTTCAGCAATAACCGCGCCCGGGATCGGGTAATAGCCATCCTTCACGACGCCGGTCTGACCCTGCTTAGAGAGGACATACTTCACAAATTCGCCGCGCACCGGATCGAGTTTCGTGCCGGGTTTTTTGTTCAGATACACATAGAGGAAGCGGGTGATCGGATAGTCGCCCGCGTAGGCGTTTTCGGCCGTTGCATCGGTGCAAGTCCCGCCGTCGTTGGCCGAGAGCGGTACGGTGCGAACGTCGGCGGTCTTATAGCCGACGCCCGAGTATCCGATCGCGAATTTGTCCGAAGCAATGGCCTGCACGACCGCGGATGAACCGGGCTGTTCCTTGACGCTATCCTTGAAGTCGCCGTTCGCGAGGCCGACTTCCTTGAAGTAGCCGTAGGTGCCCGAGGCGGAGTTGCGGCCGTACATGGAGACAGGCTGCGACGCCCATTCGCCGGTCAGGCCGAGTTGCCCCCAGGTCTTGATGTCCTGCTTGCCGCCCTGCTTGCGGCTCTTGGAGAAGATGGCGTCGACTTGCGCAAGGCTCATGCACTTGATGGGATTGTCCTTGTGGACAAAGACCGCGAGCGCATCAACGGCCACGCGCATGCTGGAGGGCTTGTAGCCGTACTTCTTTTCGAAGTCGTCCATCTCGACGCTTTTCATCGGGCGCGACATGGGACCGAAGTGCGCGGTGCCCGAGATGAGCGCCGGCGGCGCTGTGCCCGAGCCCTTGCCTTCGATCTCAATGTTCACGTTCGGGTATTCTTTCGCGAAGCCTTCGGCCCACAACGTCATGAGATTGTTGAGCGTGTCCGAGCCGATGGACTTGAGGCTGCCTTGCACGCCGGCCGCCTTCTTGTAGGTCGGCAGAGCGGGGTCGACGTCTGCGGCCATGACGGCGGTCGCGGCAAAGGTGCCGGCGAGAACCATAACGGCGCTGAACTTCTTAAGCATGGCTGTCTCCACTAAGAGCGCGGTTGTAAAAACACGCCATCCATAGCGCCGGAGAGCACACCTTTTTTGACAGATTTGTGAAAGAATTATTACAGCACACGCAGGTAACAAGCACGCGCCATCGCGAAAATTATCCTATTGATTTTACAGAGTAATTTTTAGGCTAGACCCGCAGCGCGGCGATATTGCCGCGATAGTCCTTGGTCCCGAAAACAGCCGTTCCCGCGACAAGAACGGTCGCACCGGCCTCTATACACGCCGGAGCTGTCTTGGAAGTGATTCCCCCGTCGACTTCCAGCTCGATCGGGCGGCGGCCGATCATCGCTTTGATGCGGCGGATCTTGTCGACTTGGCTGGGAATGAAGGACTGACCACCAAACCCCGGATTGACGCTCATGACCAGGATGAGATCGAGTCGGTCGAGCACATATTCGATCACATTTTCAGGGGTCGACGGATTGAGCGACACGCCGGCCTTTTTGCCGAGTGAGCGAATGACCTGGAGCGAACGGTCAAGGTGAGCGCCGGCTTCGGCGTGCACGGTGATGATGTCGGCGCCCGCTTCGGCAAACGCGGCGATGTAGGGATCGACCGGCTGGATCATCAAGTGGACGTCCAGCACCTTCTGGGTGTGAGGCCGAAGCGACTTCACCACCACTGGACCAATGGTGAGATTGGGGACGAAGTGTCCGTCCATCACATCGACGTGGATATAGTCGGCCCCCGCCTCATCGATCGCGCGCACTTCCTCGCCGAGTTTGGCGAAGTCCGCAGAGAGAATGCTGGGGGCGATCTTGACCGACATAATGCTCCTAGAGCCTTTTCTTCGCTGCGGCGACCACCGCATCGGCCGTGATGCCGAAGTGCTTAAAGAGTTCCGGCGCCGGGCCTGACGCACCGAAGCCGGGCATTCCGACGACGTGTCCGGTGGGACCCACGTAACGTTCCCAGCCAAAGGCGCTGGCCGCTTCGATGGCGACCTTCACAGTCCCCTCGCCCAGCACGCTCGCGCGATAGGCCGGCGTTTGCGTCTCGAATAGCTCCCACGAGGGGAAGGAGACGACCGCAGCGCCGATCCCGTCCGCCTTCAACGTTGCGCGCGCTTCCATGGCGAGACTGACTTCTGATCCGGTGGCCAGTATGGTGACCTGGCGTTTACCCTCGGCCTCCGCAAGGACGTACGCGCCCTTGGCCGACAGATTTTCTTCGGTATGTGTTGTGCGCAGCGTCGGCAAGGCCTGCCGGGTGAGCGCGAGGATCGATGGCTTTTCCGCCGCAACGGCGATCGCCCAGCATTCAGCCGTTTCGACCGTGTCGCACGGGCGCATCACGAGAAGGTTGGGTATAGCGCGCAGGCTCGCCAGATGTTCGACCGGCTGATGCGTCGGACCGTCTTCGCCGACGCCGATTGAATCGTGGGTCATCACGTAGATCACGCGCTGGCTCATTAAGGCCGACAGACGGATCGCCGGACGGGCGTAATCTGTAAACACCATGAAGGTGCCGCCGAAAGGGATGAGGCCGCCATGGAGCGCGATGCCGTTCATCGCCGCCGCCATGCCGTGCTCACGCACGCCGTAATAGACATAGCCCGCGCCGTAGTCCGACGCCGACATCGGCTTCACGCTCGCCGCTTTCGTATTGTTCGAGCCGGTGAGGTCGGCCGAACCACCGATAAGTTCAGGCATGATCGGAAGCAGAGCATCGAGCACAGTCTGCGATGATGCACGCGTGGCGACTTTCGGCTTGTCGGCGGCGGCCTTCTTCTTGACGTCGTTGATGGCCTGCATCCAATCGGCCGGCAGTTTTCCGGCCATAAGGCGCTCAAATTCACTGCGCTTGCTGCCCTCAAGCGCGCCGACGCGCTTCTTCCAGGCGGCTGATGCGCTCGCGCCTTTAGCGCCGGCGGCCCGCCATGCGGCAATCGTGCTTTCGGGAATCTCGAAGGGCGCATGGCTCCAGTTCAGCTTCGTGCGCAGCCCGGGCACTTCGGTATCCGGCCACGGGAAACTATGCGCTTTGGTCTTGCCCGCCAGCGTCGGCGCGCCGAAGCCGATCGTTGTCTTGCACGCGATCATCGCGGGTTTATCACTCTTGCGCGCAGCTTCGATCGCAGCGGCGACGGCCTCGGGATCATGACCGTCAACCGCCCAGGTATTCCATCCCGAGGCCTCAAAGCGCTTACGCTGATCATCCGACACCGTGAGATCCGTCGGTCCATCGATCGTGATGTTATTGTCGTCGAAAAACACGATCAGCTTGCTGAGTTTAAGGTGGCCCGCGAGCGAGATCGCTTCGTGACTGATCCCTTCCATCAAACAGCCGTCGCCGGCGATGACATAGGTATAGTGGTCGACAACCTCCTCACCAAAGCGCGCGGCGAGAATACGCTCGGCCATGGCCATGCCGACGGCGTTCGCAAGCCCCTGACCAAGCGGGCCCGTGGTCGTTTCGGCCGCCGAGACGTGACCGTATTCGGGGTGACCGGCGGTGATCGCGCCTAGTTGGCGGAAATTTTTGATCTGCTCGAGCGTCATGTCGGCGTAGCCCGTGAGATACATGAGGCTGTAGAGCAGCATCGAGCCGTGACCGGCCGAAAGAATGAAGCGATCGCGGTCGGCCCATCTCGGCTGCGCCGCGTCGTATTTTAGGAAGCGCGTGAAAAGCACCGTTGCGACGTCGGCCATTCCCATGGGCATGCCAGGGTGGCCGCTGGCGGCCTTCGAGATGGCGTCCGCCGACAAGAACCGAATCGCGTTCGCCATCGAATCGTGGCTGACGGCGGCGGCGGCGGTCGGGGCGTCGTTCATGAAATTTCTATGCTTTTCAAAGAGTTAAATATAGGCGCCGTACACGGCGTATTTTGACGCTTGTGACGGACGCAAGCCGAGTTTGCAAGCGGGGATTTCCGCCGCTTCGGCGCACCTCTAAAGACGCGCGGCCGCGTTAAATGACGCGTTCTTGGACCTGAATGCTCTCTTCCAGTTCAGGCTGGTAGAGCTGGTAGTTGGCTTTGCCCTGACGCTTTGCGTAGTACATCGCGACATCGGCATTGTGCAGCAGCTGGCTTGCGCTGGATGCCTGCGAGGGCAGCAGCGAGATGCCGATCGAAGCTGAAACGCGGCCTTCCCGGCCGCCGAGGTCGAAGGGTTCGGTCAGGGACTTGATGATACGCGCCGCGACGATGGCGGCCGCCTCGAAGTTATCGATCAGCGGCATAATGACGGTGAACTCGTCCCCGCCCAGGCGCGCCACCGTATCAGCCTCACGGACGCTTTTCTCGAGCCTGCGCGCCGTAGACTTGAGCAGAAGATCGCCCGCATCGTGCCCGAGCGTATCATTGATCGCCTTAAAACCATCGAGATCGATGAACATGAGGCCCACGCTGGTCTTCGCGCGCTTGCCTTCCAGCACGCGGCGCGTGAGACGATCCATGAACAGCGTGCGGTTTGGCAGGCCGGTCAACTGGTCGTAATTGGCCTGATAGATGATCTTCTCTTCATCGAGCTTGCGCTGGGTGATGTCCGAGACGATGGCGATGTACTGCTGCACCACGCCTCTGGAATCTCGTATAGCAGAGACTGAAATGCGGGCCGCATAGCGGCGGCCGGTTTTGCTTTTGCACCACTGTTCCCACTGCGCGTCCTCGCCGCTTTCGACGATGGGAAGCATGCCGTCGGCGCTCTGGGCGCCGTAATTGAGAATGGCCGTGAGCGGTTGACCGATCACGTCGGCGTCATCGAGGGCTGTGACACGTCGATAGGACGGATTGCACTTGGTCACGCGGCCTTTGGCGTCAGCGACAATGAGGCCTTCGGGGCTGTGTTCGAAAACGGCTGCTGCGACCCGTACTTCGGCATCGGCGCGCCGCTGTTTGGTCACGTCGCGGAACGTAATGACCCAGCCGACAACTTCACGCCCAGTGCGAAACGGCGCGACCGCATAGACCGCCTCGAAACTCTCGCCATCACTGCGAGACAAGTGGGCTTCACGATCAAGGTAGTAGGGACCGCTGCGGATTTGCGCCGCAAGTGGCAGGGGCTGGCCGGCGTCCGCATGGCCCGCGCCCAACACAAAAAAGCGTTCGACATTGACGCCCACCATGGCGACGGTTTCGCGATTGAGTATCTCGCCGGCGGCGGCGTTGGCAAAGGCGACCTTACCATTGGCGTCCACGGCAATAATGCCGTTGGAGGCTGCGTCGAGGACCTGGGTGGTCATGGACCCGATACGGGCGAGATCGCCGAGGGCTGGTTCAGCCGCGGCGATCTCAGAGCGGGCCGCCTGCTTGCGCGGGATGGGCACCGCCGGACGGGCTTTTGGTTTCGCTGCGCCGTGGGCACCACCGCGCATAGAAACGCGCTTGGCGGCCTTCGGCGCGGCTTTACGGGCCTTTACCGTTGACGTGGCCCCCTTGCCTGCCCCCTTTGGCGCCGGCGCCTTGACGCGCCTGCCGCCCCCCGCTTTCCGCTTCCTCGCCATTGCGCTTTTAGGTTGTTTTCCGCGTAAAACACGCTTTTTGTTGAAGGGCAAATAACCCAGGGTTGACAAGGGCTTGCCCGCACTGGTGGTAGTTTATACGGCCCCCGCGCAAAAGCCTAGCGGCCCAAAAACTTAACAAAACCCGGGTCGAACGAGCTTTCCGACGGCATTGTTTCGGCTCTATAGTAGTTCCGAGCAATTTAAGGGGGAGGCATCCATGGCAGATCCGAAGTTCCAACCTGATGTCGCAGGTCTCGCCGCTCAGTTACGGGAACAGCATGGGCGGCGGGCTTTTGACGTCGCTTTCGAGACAGCGCGCCAGCACATGCGTGACGCTTCGTGGAAGCATTGCGCCATGTGGCTGCAGGTCGTGAACCGTCTTCACGCGGCGCCCGATTCCGTGGCTAGCGCCTCTTGAGGATCCGCACCGCGAAAAGGCCCGCAAGGATGAGCGCGTAGATCAGCGGCTCGAGAAACCCGGCGCGCACCATCATGTAATAATGAATCACGCCGGCAATAGCGGCGGGATAGACGAACATGTGCAGCCGTCGCCAGCGCTTCCCGCCCAGTCGCCTCACCATGGCATCGGTGGACGTCACCGCGAGCGCGATCAATATCACCAGCGCGAACATCCCCACAGTGATGTAGCGGCGTTTGAGAATTTCTTGCAGCAGCAGCGGCAGGTCGAAGAACAGATCGAGCCCGACGTAGCTCATGACATGCAGCGCGACGTAGAAAAACGCGAACAGACCGAGCATGCGCCGCAGGCGGCCGACGCCCGTCCACCCGAAGACGAGTCTCACGGGCGTGACCGCGAGTGCAATCAATAGAAAGCGCAGCGCCCAGTCGCCGAAATAGCGCGTCGTCGCCTCGATCGGATTGGCCCCGAGCGCGCCATTGGCCGCACGCCAGGCGTACCAGGCGAGCGGCAGGAGCGCTGCGGCGAACACGACCGGCTTTAGCCAACGGCGAAGCAGAGCCTGAAAGTCGGGTGACGCGGGCGCCTCAGCCATATGCGCGGTCGATCAACGTCAGCGCGCTAATAAAGCCGGCTGAGGTTCATGCCCTTGTACAAGTCGGCCACCTCTTCCTCGTAGCCGTTGAACATCAGTGTGGGGCGGCGGCGGAATTCACCGATGCGACGTTCGCTGGCTTGCGACCACCGCGGATGATCGACCTTCGGATTTACGTTGGCATAAAAGCCGTATTCCGAGCCGTTCATGACCTTCCAGGTGTTCTGGGGCTGCTCTTCAACAAAGCTGATCCGCACGATCGATTTGACGCCTTTGAAGCCGTACTTCCATGGCACGACGAGGCGGATGGGCGCGCCGCTCTGACCCAGCAGCGGCTGGCCGTAAAGGCCCACGGCAAGGATCGAAAGGGGGTTCATCGCCTCGTCCATTCGCAAGCCCTCGATGTAAGGCCACGGAAGATTGGCGGAGCGTTGGCCGCGCATCTCGGTTGGACGCACGATCGTCTCGAAGCGGATGAATTTCGCGCTGCCTTGGGGTTCGAAGCGGTTGATCACGCTGGCCAGCGAAATGCCGACCCACGGAATGACCATCGACCACGCCTCGACACAGCGCATGCGATAGATGCGTTCTTCAAGGGCGGCCGGCTTAATGAGATCGTTGAAGTCTATCGTGCCGGGCTTATTGCACAGACCGTCGACCTTCACGGTCCAAGGCAGTGGTTTGAAGTTATGGGCGTGTTCGGCCGGGTCGCCCTTATCGAGGCCGAACTCATAGAAGTTGTTGTAGGTGGTGATGTCCTCGAACGAGGTCGGCGCATCGTTGCCGCCAAGTTTCGCGTAGCCTTTTGCCACGTCGGCGAATTTGCCGCCGGGCGCGGGCATGACCGCCGCGTATGCCGAGCGCGATGCCCCGATCGCACTGCTCAACGCGAGGCTCCCTGCGATCAAGCCGGTGCCTTTGATCAGCTCACGCCGATTAAGGTACGCGCTCTCAGATGTAATCTCGTGGGAGGCAATGTCCGAGCGCTTGCGGTGGCGGATCAGCATGGTGCACCTCGTGTCCCGCGGCCTGGCAGTCAGGCGGCGTCGTCTGAGTATATCGTGACCGAACTCAAAAAGAAAAAGCGCCGGACCCTGCGGGTC